>JBAXMT010000230.1:0-3895 GCA_037134135.1 Methylococcaceae bacterium
TGTTTCAATTTTGAACCATGCAGGTAATTTTACGAATAATTTAATGTCCTCGCACTTATCAAGTCCTTCAGCAAATTTACGTTCAATATCGGACTGCCAAATAACCGTTTCATAAACCGATTTTTGAACTTGGATACATTGCTCGAAATACTCTTTTAAGTCATCACGTTCAAATAATTGCATACTCCATTCAGTGTCACCGTCTTCTAATTTGATGTATTTGATGCCATCAATCATTAGTTGATGCAACTCGTGACTAACAATCGAACTGACCGAATCCATAAACCGTTGTGGATTCACCATGAACTCTGCAACACGCCCACTACCACTTATAATTCTTGCTAATGTTGCACGGGTTAATTCCGTTTGTTTTTGCAGATAAGCGAGCATATCAGGCAAGCCGCCCGTATAACTTATGTCAATGGTACTGCTACGGATATTATTCGTGGTTACGCCTTGATTACCAACGTGCAAACTGTCTTCACGATAAACCACTTTGACAGGCTCTATTTTTTCCATTTTTTTAATGGCTTCAACACAAGCTGAAATTAACTTTTCAGTGCTGTATTCTACGCGATACGTTGTTTTATATTTGATGCGTTCCCACAGCTCTTTGAAGTCATCACTGAGCAGAATTTGTTTGTTGAGCTTGAGCTTTTTAGGTTCTTCTTCTTTGCGGATATGACGTGACAGTTCATAGCTTTGCAAAATACTAATCACTTCGGTTTCTTGCTCTTTGAAAGCATCCGATAGTTGTAACGTAAATCCCGCGTCATTGGGTTTGAATTTGGCAGTTAATTTACCTTTGTCATCTAAAACGCCTGAACTGACCAACTCTTGCCAAAGTTTTGTCGATTGTTCACGATTTTCCGTTAAATCTTTAAACGCTAATTGCGGTACTTTTCCAAATGTCACACCACAATCGTCTTCGTATTCTTTTTGCAATTTAGCCGCAAAATCCTCATAACTTTCGTTGGCGATAATCGTTAGCCTGTTAATGGTGTCGTCAAACACGCGCTCACCATTTTGATTTACAGGCAAACGCAAACCACGTCCTATTTCTTGACGCTTTTTAATCGCCGATTGTGTTTCATTGAGCGTGCAGATTTGAAAAACGTTTGGATTATCCCAGCCTTCACGCAATGCCGAATGGGAAAAAATAAATTTGAGCGGCTCATCCATCGACAATAAACGCTCTTTTTCTTTCATAATTAACGAATAGGTATCATCGTCGGATTGCGTATTGCCGTTGGTATCTTTTAAAACGCCTTTTTTATCTTGCGAAAAATACCCGTTATGCAAACTTTCAACATGATGATTTGCCAATGGCGCGTATAGAGGCAGCTTAATCAGTTCTTGATAATGGTGTTCAAACAGTTCTGCAAAGCGTCCTTTTTGTGGTTTGCCGTCTTCGTCGTAACTTCGATAATTGGCGACTTTATCAACAAAAAACAAACTCAAAACTTTAATGTCCTTATTCTTATTTTTGAGACGTAATTCTTTATCAAGATGCGTCTTGATGGTTTGCTTGATTTGCAAGTTGGCAATATCTTCTTTGATTCCGCCTTTTTCTTCGCCAAGCATCAAACGCCCAGAATTGAAATCAACGTAAGAGTTATCGGGTTCTGCACTGATGTCCAACACTTCAAAACCTTGCTGATAGCAAGCGCGTTCATTCGATTTTAGGTGTAAATCATCACCTTGTTTCACCCAAACATCTTTTTCAGTCACAGAATTTTTGCCCTGAACTTGAATGCGAATTTTCGCCTTAATGCCTTTTTTGTTATCGACTTCAAGCAATTTCATATAGGCGTTATTTTGCATATTTGAACCCACCGCTTGAGCAACAATAATCTGTTTCACCAAGCGTAATTCAAAGGCTCTCACAGGGTCTAATTTGTACACGAGGTTATAAAGATTTTTGTGTGTCGCTGAAAATCTGAAAACACACGCAGGATTCAAGGCTTTGATTGCCTCTTGCGATTTTGGCGTGTTATCAACGCTTTGGGGTTCGTCGATAATGACTAAAGGATTCGTGGCTTGAATAAACTCGATGGGCTTGCGTCCCAACAATCGGTCGATTTCTTTAAAAATGACGTTGCTTTTTTTGCTGTCTTCACTGTCTGAAAAATCTTTACGGAATGCGTCAATGTTTATCACCATGATTTGCAAAATGTTTTTGCTGGCGAATTGACGCAAACGGCTGGCTTTTTTGCTGTCATAAACAAAATGTTCGCATTCGATGTTGTTGTATAAACTTCTAAAATGCTCTTTGGTAATTTCCAAATTTTTCAATGCACCTTCACGAATCGCTACGCTTGGCACAACAATGACAAACTTTTTAAAGCCGTATTTTTGACTCAATTCAAAAATCGTTCGCAGATAAACATAGGTTTTACCTGTGCCTGTTTCCATTTCAACCGAGAAATTCATGCCGTTTTTATCAAAGGCTTCGCGGCTGATAATGTCGAGATTATTGCGGTCTTGAATGGTGACTAAATTGTTATAAATGTCGTCAGGATGCACAGCGATATTGTTACCAATTGCGCCTAATTCCACTGCAAACATATCAGAACTTGCCTGACTTTCGTTAATCGTGACGGTGTAATCACCTTGATTAAGTGGCTGTCCTTCAAACAAATCGACAAAAGCGGCAACGGCATCTTGTTGGTATTGTTGCGTGCTATCAAATTTAATTTTCATCGTTGCGTGTTTTGCTCATTTGAATTGGTCAGACAGCGTCCGACCAATGTTTTTTGTTTGAATATCAATATTTTACCCATAAACGATTAAAAGGCTTTCCTGACCGTGTTCGATAAGTATCAAAATCCGCTCTATCAATCGTAAAAATGTGTGTCGTTTTCAATCGAGCCGCTAAAAATACCATCGCAACATCTGCAAAATCAGCCCCGTGACCGTTTGAAACATTGCCGTATTTCGCCATGTATGCTGCCATTTCGGGCAATTCGTGTTCTTGGCTGGCGTGGATTTTCACACCAAATTCTTTAAGCCATTTCAATAAAATCTGCCGACTATCTTTGTTCAACAAATGGCACGCTTCCGTTACGCATTCCCAAACCGTATGAAAATTATCCATGCAATGTGTTTTCAACATTTGTTTCGCGGTTTCATGTTGCATGGTTTCTTTTTCGTTTTTCGGTTTAACAATTAACGCCACCAAAAAACCTGTATCAAGCAGAATATCCATGCTTTTCTCGAATCGATTCTTTTATCATTTGTTTAGTTTCGTCGGGATGATTATTTGTTAAATCTAATTCCCCTTTGCCTAGATATTTTTCATTCGCTCTCATTCGGCGATAAGCTAAAACAGCCGCTTGTATCGCTTTAGATGGTTTCATGCGCGTTTCTTTGCACAAGGCTTTTAATGCTGAAACCGCGTCATCATCAAGTTCTAAATTACCTGCAATCATTGTCATTTCTCAATCCTCCGTTACACCGTTCTAAACACTTCAACGCCGTGATTTTTCATCATCAACACCGCATTCGTTTTAAGTTGGTCGTTATTTTGGAAACCTTCATCTAAACAAATCACTCGTGACGGGCTACGTTTTGCCATCTCTGAAATCACGTCATGCGTTAATTCTTTTTCAAGGCAAATCAATAACGCGCCATCGGCAATACTGAAAACCGTTTTATCGCTTAACGTCAGTTTTTCAATCGGCGTGGTGAGTTCAAAACCTGATTTGAGCAATAACTCAAACAAAATTGCTTCTTGCTCGGCGTGCGGGTTGATATGGTCAACAGATTCATCTAACGCCAATTGAATCACTTCAGCCGTTTTTTCGATGTTTGCATCCCACACTTTGAAATTGGATTTTTGCAATTTAAAAACTTTAAAACCTAAATCTAACGGCGCGTTGGATTCGTTCAATTT
>JBAXMT010000231.1:0-3852 GCA_037134135.1 Methylococcaceae bacterium
GAATTAACCTAAAATCGCCATGATGTCGTCTTCACGCATCACGATTACGTCTTCGCCATCGATTTTCACT
This sequence comes from Methylococcaceae bacterium, assembly GCA_037134135.1. Taxonomy (GTDB): domain Bacteria; phylum Pseudomonadota; class Gammaproteobacteria; order Methylococcales; family Methylomonadaceae; genus UBA10906. The sequence continues at coordinate 71 of JBAXMT010000231.1, forward strand.
TCGTTGCCTGAGTATTTGCCGAATAACACTTTGTCGCCGACTTTAACGTGCATCGGGTGAACTGAACCGTTGTCCAAAACTTTGCCAGCACCGATTGCTAAGACTTCGCCTTGGCTTGGTTTTTCAGCCGCACTGCCTGGTAAAACGATACCGCCAGCGGTAGTAGTTTCTTCTGCAACACGTTTAACGATAACGCGGTCGTGTAATGGGGTAATTTTCATGTAAAACTCCTAAGATAGATTAAAATAAAAAAATCCTACGTTTGTAGGGAAAACTTTTGAACCACTTTCTGCCAATCTAAAAACCATGAATGACTATCAACTTCTGCGCTATTCCCGCCAAATTATGCTTCCTCAAATCGATATTGACGGGCAACTTAAATTGCTTAATGCCAAAGTCTTAATTGTCGGAGCAGGTGGTTTAGGTTCACCCGTTGCGATGTATCTTGCAGCGGCGGGTGTCGGTCATTTAGTGATTTATGATGATGACAGCGTGGATTTGTCTAATTTACAACGGCAAATTATTCATCACACCGCAGATATAGGGGTGGCAAAAGTCATTTCAAGTGCGAACACGCTAAAAAATTTAAATCCCGATGTAAATGTTCGCGCCGTAAAAGCCAAACTCGAAGGTGAAACACTTGAAAATGAAGTCAAAAATGCCGATGTGGTTTTAGATTGCAGTGATAATTTTAAAACGCGATTTGCCATAAATTCTGCGTGTGTGAAATATCAAACGCCGTTAGTTTCAGGTGCAGCAATTCGTTTTGAAGGACAAGTTTCGGTTTTTACGTCTGGAAAAAATGACAGCCCGTGTTATAACTGTTTATATCAAAGCGATGGCGAGGAATTGCAAACTTGCTCAACGAATGGCGTGATTTCTCCAATCGTCGGAATAGTTGGCAGCATTCAAGCGTTGGAAGCTATCAAACTAATTACCGAAATCGGCGAATCGTTGATGGGTAAATTGTTGGTAATTGACGGGCTGACAATGGAATTCAATACACTTAAACTACGCAAAAATTCACATTGCCCAACATGTGGCAATTAACTCACACTCTATTTTGGACAATAAAATGACTCTAAAAGCCTTTTCAATCGTTGTTGGAAATAGCCTGTTATGCACACTGGATGGTGCAGATTGGCATTTTTTTATTCGTCGTTTAGACGCTGAAAATCATGTGCCATTTTCTAAATTTCACAGAAAAGAAATTTCTCCAGCGCAAGTGAATCAATTTATTCCTAATTTGAAAGCACTGAAATGGATAAAAATTAAAAATAGCATTTTAGGAAAACATGAATCCTATGCCAAAGATGTTGAATTTGAAATCAATGTTTATAGTGCCGAATCTAGCCCTAAAAAACATAAAGAAGTTGTTGAAGTATTTTTAGAATTCATGCGTAGCGTTTAAAAATTTCCTCTCAAATTCTTTTAAAAACACCTTTATGAAAATCAATCAACTTTTAGCACAAGAATTAGCCGTTCATCTCAATCAAATCACAGCCGCTGTCGAACTTTTAGACGAAGGCGCAACGGTGCCGTTTATTTCACGTTATCGAAAAGAAATTACAGGCGGTTTGGATGACACACAATTACGTTTGCTTGAAGAACGTTTAGGCTATTTACGCGAATTGGCAGCCCGTCGCGCCACCATTTTGGAAAGTATTGCAGCACAAGAAAAACTTACGCCTGCGCTCGAAGCCGCGATTAACGCCGCCGAAACAAAAACGTTACTCGAAGATTTGTATTTACCGTTCAAACCAAAACGCCGTACAAAAGCACAAATCGCGCGTGAAGCAGGTTTAGAACCGCTGACGCAAGATATTTTGAACAATCGAAACATTTCGCCCGAAGAATTTGCCGCCAAATATATTGATGTTGAAAAAGGCGTTGCGGATATTGCAACAGCATTGGAAGGCGCACGACAAATTATTATGGAAGAACTTTCTGAAAACGCGCCGTTGCTTGCTGATTTGCGTGAACACGTTTGGCAACAAGGCGTGATGAATGTTCACGTTGTCGCAGGTAAAGAAGCAGAAGCGGAAAAATTCAAAGATTATTTTGATTACCACGAACCGTTACAAAAAATGCCATCGCATCGCATTTTGGCAATGTTGCGTGGACGAAATGAAGAATGTTTGGTTTTGAATTTACAGCCTGCCGAAGATGAAAAACTCGGTCACGAATTGTGCGTTCAAAAGGTGGCGCGACAATTGGATGTTGGCGACATTTCAAAACCAGCGAATGCGTGGCTTTCTGAAACAGCGCGTTTAGGTTGGAAAACCAAATTGTTCACCCGCTTGGATTTGGATTTAAAAAATCAACTGCGTGAAGCGGCTGAAACCGAAGCGATTAAAGTTTTCGCCCACAATTTGCGTGATTTATTACTCGCCGCACCTGCTGGCGCGAAAACTACAATGGGCTTAGATCCAGGCATTCGGACAGGCGTGAAAGTGGCGATTGTCGATAAAACGGGCAAAGTCGTTGCTACAGATGTGATTTATCCACACCAACCGCGCAACGATTGGGATGGTTCAATAGCTAAATTAGCAAAACTGATTTCACAACACGGCGTTGAACTCGTTAGCATTGGCAACGGCACGGCTTCACGCGAAACGGATGCGCTTGTTGCTGATGTTTTAAAACATCACAGCGCGTTGAAATTTAACAAAATTGTGGTGTCAGAAGCGGGCGCGTCGGTGTATTCGGCTTCGGAATTAGCGGCAAAAGAATTTCCTGATTTAGATGTCACTTTACGGGGTGCAGTTTCTATTGCGCGACGTTTGCAAGATCCGCTCGCGGAATTAGTGAAAATCGACCCAAAATCCATCGGCGTTGGCCAATATCAACACGACGTAAATCAATCGCAGCTCGCACGAATGCTGAATAACGTCGTCGAAGATTGCGTGAACAAAGTCGGCGTTGACGTAAATACCGCGTCGGTTTCGTTGCTCAAACAAGTGTCCGGTTTGTCGGCGAGTGTGAGTGAAAATATCGTCGCGTTTCGGAATGAAAATGGCGCGTTTAAAAATCGTAAGCAATTGAAAAAAGTCCCGCGTTTAGGCGAAAAAGCCTACGAACAAGCGGCTGGTTTTTTACGAATTTTGAATGGCGATAATCCACTTGATGCGTCGGCGGTGCATCCTGAAGCGTATCCCGTTGTTGAAAATATCATTTCAAAAACAGGTAAATCAATTCGAGATTTAATCGGACAACCTGCCTTTTTGCGTGGTTTGAACGCGGCGAATTTTACGGATGAACATTTTGGTTTGCCGACAGTCACTGATATTTTGCAAGAACTCGAAAAACCTGGACGTGACCCGCGTCCTGAATTTAAAAGTGTCGAATTCAAAGCGGGTGTCGAAAAAATCACCGATTTAAAAGTGGGAATGCGTTTGCAAGGTGTGGTCACAAATGTGGCGAATTTTGGCGCGTTTGTTGACGTTGGTGTTCATCAAGATGGGTTGGTGCATATTTCTCAACTTGCCGACACGTTTGTAAAAGATCCGCGTGAAATAGTTAAAACAGGCGATGTTGTGACCGTAACAGTTACCGAAGTGGACGCACCACGCAAACGCATTGCGTTGACAATGAAAAGTTCGATCGATCCAAACGAAATAAAACGTGAACCGCGCAAAGTAGAATCTGTGCCAAAAGTAAAATCGCAACCCGCGCAAGCCAATAATTTGATGGCGAATGCCTTTGCGAGGGCGTTGCAAAAATAACCGCGTTTTTTATCGGTTTGCAATTAACCACGGTATCTATTACTTTAATCACCATCC
>JBAXMT010000232.1:0-3846 GCA_037134135.1 Methylococcaceae bacterium
CAGGAGCTTCAACAGGTAGTGTGGGGAGTTCTTGTGGCGGATCTATAGACACTTACGCTTAAAAAAATATATTTCACTGCACGGACGACAATTGTTCGTGCAGTTCTGACAAATAATACCTTTCACGCAGTTTCCAAAATCAGTACGCTACTCGATTAACCCGTTCATTTTTCTGCTTGTTGTCTATCCAAAATAATTAAATCACCACCTAACGCCTTGTGCAACGCTACATTTTGCTGTGCGATGGTCGCTAAACTTTCAATTTGTAAAATTTGCGTTTGATATGTTGCTTGCTGCGCTTGTAAAACATCGAGAAATCCCGTCAAGCCTTTTTCATAACGTTCGGTTGCAACATCTAATACAGTTTGATTTGAGTGAATCGCTTGCGATAAAGCCTGATAACGTTGTGATTCATTTCGATATGAAACTAACGCGTTTTCGACTTCTTGAAATGCCGTTAAAACGGTTGATTGATACGCCAAAAACGCTTGTTCAAATTGCGCGTCTTTCGCTTCGATATTTGCCTGCAATTTTCCCCAATTAAAGAGCGGCATCGTAATCGTTGACGCGCTTGACCACGATTTTCCCATTGGCGTGAAATCGGTAATTTTCAAATTTTGTAGCCCAATAAACGCAGCCAAATTCACTTTCGGATACAGTTCAGCCGTCGCAATACCGACGTAAGCATTTGCAATCGCCATTTGTCGTTCGGCTTTGCGAATATCGGGGCGACGTTGCAATAATTCAGACGGTAAATTTGTCAGCAAAATTGTTGAATTTGGAATCGGTTTTGAATCAGAAAAACGTTTCGCCAGCGCATTCGGTTCACGTCCTAACAAAACGCTTAACGCATGAATCGCGTGTTTAATTTCGGTTTCATAACGCGGTAAATTTGCCGCTGTGTTATCAAATTGAGTCTGCGCTTGTGCGACTTCCAACGCATTCGCCAAACCACTTTGTTGACGAACTTGTGTGATTTTGACTGTTTCAGCTTGTGCGGCAAGTAATTCTTGAAGCGTGGCGACGAGTTTTTGATTCGTTCGCAACAAAATATATTCTCGCGCCACTTCGCCTTGTAACGTCAATAAAACATCGTGACTATTTTCGGTTTCAATTTCAATTGACGCATCAGCGGCTTCGATGGCGCGTTGAATGCCACCAAAAAAATCAATTTCCCACGCCGCATCAAAACCGAGTTGAAAGATATTGATTGCTTGATTTGCAATGGGATTTACACCACCTGCAGATGAATTATTAAATCGACGGCTTGCGACATTTTTCGCACTCAAACTCGGCAAACCTGTTGCGATTGTTTCACGTCGTAAAATCCGCGCTTCTTTTACACGCGACAACGCTTGTTTTAAGTTTAAATTCGCTGTCGTCGCTTCAACAATCAAACCGTTCAAAGTTTCGTCATTAAACGATTTCCACCATTCAGAAGCTGTTTTTTGTGTGGCAACCGTTTTCGCTCCATTTTGATGGAATTGGCATTTTGGGCGGCTGATAATCTCGACCCACCACGCAAGCAGTTAAAACCAACGGAAAAACAAAAATTAACTTTCTCATTTGGTCGTGTTTGCTTCAATAAAAACGTCCATTTGTTGCCCAACATACGCCGACAAATCTTTCGGATTAAATTGATACAACGCTTGCAAAACCCGCGTATCCACTCGTTCTGTGCTGTCGCCAGTTAAGGATTTTTTCGGCACAACAAACGGTTCAACATAAGCGAGTTGTAAATCCACTTTGAATTGTCGATTGCCACGCAAATACGCAACGGCTTTTGCATTTTTATCGAATCGCCACGCATCGTTTTCATCAATATCAACACGAACGTGTAACGTTTTTAAATCGCCCAAAATTAAAAGCGGTTTTGATAATGCGCCTGCACTCGCAAATTCACCCGCCCGAACATTAACTTGTAAAACATCGCTATCCATCGGCGCACGAACGATTAAACGTTCTAACGTGGTTTCAGTTTGCAAAATAGCGGCTTGCGCTTGTTCGACAAACGCATTCGCGCTTTCTAATTTTGCTTTCGCAACAGCAAGCGCGTTACGGCGTTTTAAAACTTCTTCGCCGCTAATTGCGCGTGAATCTGAAACCGCATTTGCCAAATCAAATAACGATTGTGTGTCGGCAATGTTAGCTTTTGCCACTAAAACATCAGCTTTCGTTTTGGCTAAATCGGCTTTTTTCATCGCTAATTCCGCTTGATTTTCACGGTCATCTAAATAAAAAAGCGGTGTTCCAGAAGTGACTTTATCGCCCACTTTTACGGCTACTTTGCTAACTAATCGCGCCAATGGTGAACCAATGGCAATGTTTTCGTTTTTCGGTTCGATAATTCCCGCGCCTGCAATGAAATTTTGAAATGGCGCAGATGCTGGTTCAACTAACGCAGGTGCAATCGGAACAGGTTTGTTACTGTTCACAACGGTGTAAGACGCAAATAAAAATCCAGCGGCAGCAAGTATCGGAAGGGTGTATTTCATGTAGTTCTCAACGGTTCAGAAATTTTAACAATATGCCCATCATCCATTTCAGCCATTCGGTCGACAAAACTAAAAATGCGCGAATCATGCGTCACAATCACCAACGCGCGATTTTTATCAACGGCGACTTCTTTTAATAAATTCATCACATTATGTCCGCTAGTATGGTCTAACGCGCTGGTTGGTTCGTCACAAACAATTAAACGCGGACTGTGAATTAACGCTCTTGCAATAGCTACGCGCTGTTGTTGTCCGCCTGAAAGTTGCGAAGGAAACGATTTCCAACGTTCACCTAAACCGACACGTTCCAAAACTTCGATGGCTTTCTTTTTGGCAACGTCGCGTTTTTCACCGTTAATAATCAGCGGCACAGATACATTTTCAGCTGCATTTAATGAGGGTAATAAATTGAAGGCTTGAAACACAAAGCCAATTTGCGAGGCTCGAAAACGCAATTTATCTTTGCTTTTCATGGTTAATAAATTTTCGCCAAACAATTCGCATAAACCAGCATCTTGGTCGAGAATTCCTGCGATGACGGAAATTAAGGTTGTTTTGCCACAACCCGAAGGTCCTACGAGCATCATCAATTCAGCTAAACGAATTTCTAAATTGACGCTATTCAACGCAGTCACTTTTTGACCGCCTGTATCGTAGGTTTTGGTTAAGTTTTCACAACGGACGGCGATATTCATTGCCAATTTTCATCAATCAATGTGTGATAACCGCGTTTTTTGATAAATTGTAAAAATTCTTTTTTATCTGTTGTTGGAAATTCAACTTGTATTTCGTCGGATAGTTTTTTCAAAACGGCATTACCAACTACATTCGCAAACTTGCCGCGCAACGCTTTTTCATACCATCTAAGCAAATCACTTTCGGTCACGATACTTTGGATTTTTGATTTCCAACCCATTTGATTCAGTAACGAAACGATAATTTTTTGCTCCGTATCTTTGCAAACAATAACAATTCGGTCAGCTGATACAGACGACACAATGTTTTCAGCTAATTCTTCGGTCAAAGAAAGATGTTTAATTTGTATCGCTAAACCAAAATTTGCCCACATATCCAAACCACGGTCAGCTGCATTCGTCACGCCGACACGGTTAATTCTAGCTTTAAGATTTATCGTGGTTTGTTCTGGGGTAAGTTGAATTACGCTTTTTGCAAAATCGGCGAATTCTTTGAGAATATCTGTTTTATCAGGATTCATACTGACAGCAACAGAAACTTCCAACGCTTCAACTAAAACAGCAAATAACGCATAAACGATGATTTCATAAACCTTATCAATACTCAGCAATTCTCATTATGAAAACCGCTGGTGCTGTATAAAGGAAAGCCGTGC
>JBAXMT010000233.1:0-3839 GCA_037134135.1 Methylococcaceae bacterium
GTTCATGGTTGCTGCACTAAGTCACAATCAGCCCATCTTCCATGTGTAGCACCTTTCCTAATTTCGATGCTAAATCGTGATCATGCGTCACTACTAAAAAACTCACCTGCAACTCTTGATTTAATTCCAGCATCAACTGATAAACCGATTCCGCTGTTTTACTATCTAAATTTCCAGTTGGTTCATCAGCTAACACCAAAGCAGGTTTGTTGATTAACGCTCGTGCCACTGCTGCACGTTGGCGTTCACCACCTGAAAGCTCACCAGGTTTATGTTCAATACGATGCCCTAAACCAACCCGTTTTAATAATTCTGTCGCCCGAACTTGAGCATTTTTCACCGATTCGCCGCCAATCAATAACGGCATGGCGACATTTTCCAACACGGTAAATTCGCCTAACAAATGATGCGATTGATAAATGAAACCGAGTGATTGATTGCGTAATCGTGCTAATTTTGCTCCGCTCACTTGATTTAAATTTACGCCATTCAACACGACTTCGCCGCTGGTGGCTTTATCTAAACCGCCTAGCAAATGCAGTAATGTGCTTTTACCCGAACCCGATGCCCCCATAATTGCGACGCGCTCACCGACTGTGATTTTTAAATCCACTCCTTTTAACACTTCAACATCTAAATCGCCGTAGCGTTTCACGAGATTTTTACATTCCAAAATTAGTTTACTCATAACGCAATACCTCGGCTGGATTGATTTTAGCAGCTTGCCATGCAGGATAAATCGTCGCTAATAACGACAAGAAAAATGCCATGCCCGCAATCGAATAAACATCTGTCCAAACCAATTTCGATGGTAATTCACTAATGTAATAAACATCTGCCGCCATAAATTGAACGTGAAATAATTTTTCAATCGCTGGCACAATCGTTTCAACATTTAACGCCAAAATAACACCAAAAACAGTTCCGATAATCGTACCCACTGCGCCAATAATCGCACCTAAAACCATAAAAATCCCCATCACGGCGGGCGATGTTAAACCTTGTGTTTTCAAAATCGCAATATCACCACGTTTATCTGTCACCACCATTACCAGCGTTGAAACAATGTTAAATGCAGCCACAGCAACAATCAGTAACAAAATAATAAACATCACGGTTTTTTCGGTTTGAATTGCACGGAAAAAATTGCTGTGTGCGACCGTCCAATCACTGACATAATAATTGTTATAGAGTGCTTGTGATAATTCATGCGTAATTTTGGGCGCGTTAAATAAATCATCTAATTTGATTCGTAAACCTGAAACCGCCGAATCTAAACGAAATAACTTTGCCGCATCGTCAAGATGAATCAACGCCATATTTCTATCGTATTCATACATTCCAACTTGGAATGTGCCAATCACGGTGAAACGGCGCATTCGTGGCACAACGCCTGCGGGGGTTGAATTGACTTGTGGACTGATGACGGTGATTTTGTCACCCACGACAACACCTAAATAATTCGCTAATTCCAAACCTAAAATAATGCCATATTCACCAGACACTAAATCCGTCAATTTACCTTCTTTCATTTTTGCGGCGACTTCAGAAACTTTCGCTTCATTTTCAGGCAAAATACCACTCAACATGGTGCCGCTCACACGTCGGTCAGCGTTAATCATCACTTGCCCATTAATAAACGGTGCAGTGCCTTGAATATGTGGATAATCAACTAAACGCTGGTCGAGTTCTTGCCAATTATCGAGCTGTCCCGATTGTCCTGTCACGGTGGCGTGCGAAGTCATTCCTAAAATACGTTCACGCAATTCTGATTCAAAACCGTTCATCACAGATAAAACGGTAATTAACGCAGTAACACCAAGCGCGATACCTAAAACTGAAGTCAGTGTAATAAATGAAATGAACTGCGTGCGGCGTTTGGCGCGTGTGTAGCGCAAGCCAATATAAAAAATAAGAGGTTTAAACATGAATGATTTTTTGAGAGAAGTTAAGCTTTCAGTTTGCGACATTCGCCACAAAAACCGTAAAGATAAAAATTGTGATCAGTGAGTTCATAACCCAAACTGTCTGCGATTTCGCGTTGGCGTTTTTCAATAAATTCATCTTGAAATTCATCGACTTTTCCGCATTTTACACAAACTAAATGATCGTGATGTCCACCATTATCAAGCTCAAAAACGTAATTTCCACTTTCAAAATAATGACGTGACACCAATCCAGCGGCTTCAAATTGCGTCAAAACTCGATAAACCGTTGCTAATCCAATGTCTTCGTTTTCGCTGAGTAAAATTTTATAAATTTCTTCGGCTGAAAAATGACGTTTCGCCGCCTGTTTTTCTAAAAGATGTAAAATTTTCAGGCGTGGCACGGTGACTTTTAAGCCCGCATTTTTGAGTTCGATGTTTTCTTGATTGTTCATTTTAGAATCCTCGAAAGAGTTGTGTTGGTGCATTGTAACGTTTTTTGAAGCCTAAGCGCATGACTGTTTAACGCAAATCCCGTAGAATTTGCGCCATTCTTCTCTTATTCTCAAATTCCTTCTAATGCGAAAAAAAATTTTAGCTTTAAGTTTTCTTAGCCTTCCACTGATGTCGTGTTCCGTTGCTTTAAATCATTTGCCTTATGTTTATAAAATCGACGTGAATCAAGGAAACATGATTGATCAAGCGATGATTGACCAGTTACGTCCAAACATGACTAAACGCCAAGTGCTATATGTTATGGGATCGCCAATGTTGGTAGATTTCTTTCATCAAAACCGCTGGGATTATATTTATTCGTCAAAGAAAGGCGATGAAGATCGTGAGCAAAAAGCCATTTCTATTTTCTTTGAAAATGACCAAGTAAAAGGCATTCAAGGAGATTTGCGACCAAGCGCGGTGCCAGTTGCAAAACCTAGCACCGATAAAATGGTCGATGTACCAAAACGAGATTTAGAAAAAACGTTGTGGGAAACAATGTCGGGGTGGTTTGGTTACGGCGATAATCGTGATGACGTGAAAAAAGAAGTTGAGCCAATAAAACCCACCACCACAACGCAATAATTTTTTATTTTTTTAACGCACGTTGTCGTCGTGCGTCTTTGGGATCATTTTGTAATGGGCGATAGATTTCAATTCTATCGCCATTTTTTACGACACGGTCTAATTTACACGGTGTTGAAAAAATTCCTACGCTCAACGTTTTCAAATCTAATTCTGAAAACTGATTCAAAATTTCCGATTGCACAATCGCTTCTGCCACCGTGCGATTTTCATCTACTGAAACCGATAATAATGTTTGTATTTCTGGTTTTGCGTAGACAACTTCGACGCTAATCATTTGTGTAAACCTCTTTCGCACGTTGCGTGAAAGAACTTACCATTGTGTTACAAATTTGATTGAAAACCGCACCAAACGCTAAATTTGCCAAAACGCCCGACATTTCAAAATCTAAATCCAGCGTAATTTTGCTGGCATCTTCACGCAACGGTAAAAAATTCCATTCGCCCGTCAAATGTGAAAAAGGACCATCTAATAATTCGACAGTCATTTTTTTTCCAAAATCGAGCGTGTTGCGGGTCGAAAATTTTTTCTCAAACCCACCTTTTGAAATTGAAATTTCGCCTTCAATGATATTTTCAGCACGGCTTAAAATTCGTGTGCCGCTGCACCACGGTAAAAATTTGGGATAACTTTCGATGTCGTTCACCAAATCAAACATTTGTTGTGCGGAAAATTTAACTAACGCACTTTTTTCAATGCGCGTCATGTTACAAAACTCCTACAACGTGTAAGAACACCAAGAAAATTGAAGCGGGGGCAACATAACGAATCAAGACGCGCCACAATTCATAACTCGGTTTGCAAGGCATTTGTAATTCGCTTTCGCTGTGTTC
>JBAXMT010000234.1:0-3831 GCA_037134135.1 Methylococcaceae bacterium
ATCGGCACGATTTTGATGCCTCGAAAGATTTGCCCACGACCAGTCGGCAATGCGTTGTTTGTCATGATGCGTCGAATATGAACGGCAAATTTGAATTAAACATTGATTTAACGATGTTTAGCGATAAACCCAAAAATACCCCCCTTTTTGAAGGGGGGCAGGGGGGATTTGCTTACAAAGACCAAAACGAATTTTGTTTACGTTGCCATAATCGAAATCATCAACAAAAAAATTATCCGATTATTCACGCAGGGCGACGCGACCAATCGATTGCCGCCGAAGATGATTATCGAAAAATTGATAAACACGGTATTCCAGAAGGTTTAGGCGATGGAATTTATAACGGTTTGCGCGAAGGTTACGAATATAAAACCGTTGTCGATTGTGTTGATTGCCACACCATGCACGGCACGACAAATAAAGGTTTAATCATCGACGATTCACGCAAAGGCGCGTTTTTGCTCGATGAGAAAATTCGCAACAAACCGTACAGCGTGAAACTGCTCGAAAACGATACCAATTACAGCCAGCTTTGCGTGCTTTGTCACAACATGAAAGAAATCAGCGGCGAAGGTGAACGCGATACAGGGAACGGTTTAAGCGGCGTGCATTTTGACAACGGTTCGGATTGTGTGACGTGCCACAATCACGGCGAACGTGTGCAGAAAGGCTTATGAAAATTTTTTATTTTTTGTTGCTGATTTGCAGTTTTACGTTTGCCGACGAATCAACCGATTGGCAAACACAATCTTATGAACAATCAAAACGTTTGCCTGATTTGCATCACGCCGTTGATGTGAAATTGCCTGACGAAATGCAACCACCAGCTGAATTTGAATTAAAAGAAGGGCGCAAAATCGGCTGTAAAACGTGTCATGGTTTAGAAAAAATCGCCGAAATACCTTACGACAAAATTGATAAAGACGCGCCTGATTTTTTACGCAAAGATGGCTACAAAAAATTAGAAACCTTTTGTGCGAACTGTCACGACAAAAAAGCCCATGAACGTCCAAACATTCATTTGATGCTAAACGATGACGGCACAATTAAAAAAGAAAATTGTTTTTTTTGCCATAGTGAAATCAACGAATCGCGCGATAAATTCCGTCCATTAGTGGATACACATTTACGTTTGCCCGTTCAAAAAGTGTGTTTAGGTTGCCATTTAAAAACGCCGCATTTCAACGCCGTTGAACACACTGACGCAAATCTGAAAACGTTAGAGAAATCCACAAGTTCAGCGCAAAATATGAAAGCACGATTGAAAAAAACCGAAGATGAACAAGGCGTGCATTTGCCTCTTTCAGAAAATGATGAAGTGCTTTGTTTAACGTGTCATTCGCCACACGCAAAAGGGGTTTTAGGTGAAAAAAATCCTGCCAGCAATCAAGTTAATGGCGATATTAAAAAAGGTGTGGAATATGAAAAACACAGTTGGAGCGAAGTTATGGAAGCTGATAAACACGAGCGTTTAGAAAAAATTGCCGCGACGTTGCCGCTTTATCAACGTTTAAAAAATGAAGTTTTACTGCGTTTGCCAGCAAAAGACGGCACGTTATGTTTGAGTTGTCATGAGTTTGAGACACAACAATGAAAAACCCCTTTAAAACCGCTTTGCAACGTTGGCGCGATGTTCCAAAAGTTCAACGTTTTCGTTACAGCACCATTTTTATTTCGTGCATTTTATTTTTAACGCCGCTCGCCATTTTGCCCAAACTCGCAGGCAACAGCGATTTATGCGGGCGTTTGTGTATGCGACGTTTTTATTTGTATTTTCCAAATATGTCGCTCGATGATTTTGCCACGCATATTTCGGCGGCAATGATTGGCGTGATTGCATTCGGGTTAATTTTACTGACAACGTTATTTTTCGGGCGAATTTGGTGCGGTTATTTGTGTCCAGTTGGTGGATTTAGCGAATTAGTCAGCCGATTATTAAATGACCGCTGGAAAATTGAATACCGTTGGTTGCCGCAATTCCAAATTCGTTACAGCTATTTAGGAACGTATTTAATCGTTTTACCCGCCATCGGCGTGAGCGCGTGTACGTTATGTAATTTCGTCACCGTGCCGCGTTTAGTCGAAGCGATGTCAGGCGGCGCGGGAGGATTAGCGTTTATTTTTTCAGCTGTCGGTTTGGTGAATTTATCGTTACTTTTATTGCTCGGATTTTTTTCAAGTAAAGGTCGTGCTTATTGCCAATTTATGTGTCCAATTGGCGCAATCGACGGCATCGTGAACAGTTTTGGCTCACGTTTTCGCAGTACACATAGAATCCGTGTCGCCAAAGAGCGTTGCACAGGTTGCAATGTTTGCGCGAGAAATTGTATGTGTGGCGCGATAAAAATGATTGATAAAGTCGCTACCGTCGAACAATCGTCGTGCATGGATTGTCACGAATGCGTCGATGTGTGCGATTGGAACGCGATTGAATGGACAACCGCCTCGCGCCACAAAGAACCCAAGCGCGTTAAAAAAGGCACGGAGATTTTCCCTGATCCCGATTGGCAAGTGATTACATTCAAACCGCGTTTTGAACCCAAAGTCACACCCGTTCAAACTATTTCATGGGCGCGAGTGATTAACGCCACGATGATTTTAGGATTTTTGACCGCGTTGACAATTACGGTGGTTGTGCATTGATGAACCGTTTTAAATTCTTTTTCTTGGCGATTTTGCTGATTGTTTGTAATACCACTTTTGCTGATAAACGCCAGCCTGATCCTGATGGTTGTTTTTCGTGTCACGGTTTGCCCGATTTGAAATATGTTGATAAACAAGGGCAAATTCGCAGTGCTTCAATTTTAAAATCGGATTATTACGGTTCGTTGCATGGTTCTGTTCCGTGTAAAGATTGTCATCGAAAAATCACCGATTATCCGCATGAAGAAAAAGACGGTTTAGTGGATTGTGGCGAAAGTTGTCACGTTAAAGAACCTTCAAATGGCAAAGCATTCACGCATAAAGACATTGCGAAAGAATTTGAAAAATCGGCACACGGCAAAGGTTTAACCAAAGATTTTGCGGCGGGAAATCGGATTCAAGAAGATAAAGATTCGGCGTTGCCGTCATGTCGGCGTTGTCACGATAACGCGCCGTATATTGCGTCGGCAAATATGGAGGCGTTCAAAGCTGAATTTTCACACAATGATGCAGAATGTGGAACGTGTCACGAAGGCGAAGCGTGGCGCAATCAATTTAGCGGTCACATTTTACGCCGTTATATTGGCAATCATTTAAATAAAAATCTGTCGAATAAAATCTGTATTGATTGTCACGGCAACACCGAAAAAATGGCAAAAGTTGAACAAGAAGACCCACAAACAAAAGAAAAAAAACCAGTCAGTTTAGAGTTCATTCATTCAACAGAAAGTTATGATAAAACGTTGCATGGGCGATTATTAGCAGATGGAAATTTACACGGCGCGTCTTGTGTTGAATGTCACGCGCCAACAGGTTTGCATCATGGCATTAAACGTGACGAAGATTCAGAATCATCGGTGAATGCCGCTCATCTTTCGCAAACCTGCGGGCAGTCGAATTGTCATAAAGATTATTCTAAAAGTGTGGCAAATAATGGCTTTTTAAATTCAGAAATGCACGGCGTGGCAACACTCGGTTTAGGCGTTGAAACGAAAGTTGATGATGTTTTAAAACCCGATTTTGAAACATTCAAAAAATTATCAATTTGGTACAAATTAGCGGCGATTTTAGGTTTGCTCTCAATTCTGTTTTTCATTGGCAATATCGCGTGGAGTATTTTTGGTGATGATAAAAAATTGAACAAAAACAACAATAATTCGATTTTGGGTGCAGAGAAATTTCAACGCA
>JBAXMT010000235.1:0-3828 GCA_037134135.1 Methylococcaceae bacterium
ACACATAAAGGAAAAACTATGAAACAAGTTGCTTCACTTCAATACGGTGTGATTTTTAAAAAAGCCTTTTCACAAATCGACGTTTTTAAAGCATTTGTTAAAGACATAACGGGCATTGATTTAAAAATCGACAAAGTTGAAACTGAAAAATCCTTTGAACAACGAATCGGCAACGTCCGAGTTGAGTTCGACTTGTACGCCGAAGATTTAGAAAATCGTGTGATTGTCGAAATTCAACATCAAAATGGCTCGGATTATTACGACCGTTTTTTACATTATCATTGCGTTGCATTGCTTGAACAGGCTGCGAATTATCGCAATTACAAACCCAATTTAACGGTTTATACGATTGTCGTTTTAACATCGACGGATAAACACAAAACCGATGTTGCAACGATTGATTTTGACCCCAAAGACCGTTACGGTAATTCGTTGGGTGAAATTAAACATAAAGTGATTTACCTAGCGGTGAAATATGTCGATGAGAATACGCCCGAAATCTACCGTGAATGGTTGAGTGCGATTAACGAAAGTTTGTCTGAGCAAATCGAAGAAACCAATTATCACCGTCCCGAACTTCAAACCGTCATCAATTCCATTGCTAAAAATCTCGTTTCACCCGAAGACAAATACGCCATGATTGAAGAATATAATTTTGAAAGTGATAAGGAAAAACGCTTTGAAGAAGGTCAGCAAGCCAAAGCCTTAGCCATCGCAAAAGGAATGCTCACTAAAAATCTTGATTTGGAAATTATCGTTGAATTAACGGGCTTAACGATTGAAGCCATCGCCGAATTACAAAACGGCGATTAACCTAACAACATTTTTTAACATCCACAAAGGAAAAAACCATGACAACAACTACACCAATCAATACTTCTACAACTTTTTCAAATGCCATAGCTGTTACTTCAACTACAGCGGTACATTCTAATTCTGCAAATTCATTTCCAACGCCGACGATGACTTTGTCGGATGCCTATAATCCAATTCCAGCAGATATTAACAGCGACGGTAAGTGTGATTTTATTACCAGTGGCTCAATGACGTATTCATATGAAGGATACATATATCTGAACAATGGAAATGGGGGATTCAACAATAAATCGTTATTTTTCGATGCAGATGTGATATTGGTTGATTTTAATAACGATAACCTGAATGACTTACTGCTTCGTAATTATGGTGGAGGGGCGGCTACTACGTCGGGTATAGGATCACTTAATTTTTCCATAAACAGCAATGGCGCGTATTTTAGTCTTCCTACATACCTAGGAAGTTGTGGTAGCAGCATGATCGGCGGCGATAATTATGCAGTAGGCAATTTTAACGCCGATGGCAGACCAGATGTTGTAACAACAAGTAATGATTTAAGTAACAGTCAGCTCAACGTTTCTATGTTTATCAATGATGGTAAAAACGGATTCAATACGCCCATTACCAGTAGCTATCCTTCTAGTTATTCTTCAACAATTGACAGCACTGCTGACTTTAATGGAGACAATCGAGCTGATTTACTAATAAATGGTCATGTATTCCTAAGTGACGGAACAGGTTCTTTTAGTCAACCTATCGCTGTTGATTCAAATACACCAACAACGGGCGGATACCATATTGCCGATTTCAATGGTGACGGAGCAGCCGATTTATATTCGGGGAATTATAATAGTGACGGTTCAGTTCTTATAAATGATGGAACAGGACATTTTAATTCGATTGCTCTTAATACTAATGACATTATTAAAGGCGCAGCGGACTTTAATGGCGATGGAAAAGCAGATTTAATTGTATATAGCAGCAATCAAGCGACACAAAAAATATCTACATCAATCCGAATCAATGATGGTTCTGGACGTTTTGATGTTTCTATCCCTGTTGACGGTACGATTAACGCAGTTGCAGATTTCAATGGTGATGGAAGAGCAGATTTAATTTTAGGCGATAGCGCATATTTGACTACCTCTGTCCGAATGAATGATGGCTATGGAAATTTTGGGAATTCAATTACCGTTTCGGGAAGCATTCTTTCATCTTCTAGCATGGGAGGCGCAATGTATAGTGATTTTGCGGAGGAAAGTAAAAAAACTGTCGGAGATTTCAATGGTGATGGTAGACCTGATTTGATTACACAAGATTCATCGGGGCAACCTTATTCTGGAACTATCAACATTTTTGATAGTTCGATTTTTTCGGGTTCTTCAGTGGTCACAACAACACCATCAACAACCGATACGCCTTCAATCAATCATGCACCGACTGGAAGTGTTGCTATTTCAGGCACACCAATTCAAGCACAAACGCTAACTTTCAAAAACACGCTTGCCGACGCAGATGGTTTGGGTGACTTCAGTTATCAATGGTTGAGCAATGGCGCAGAAATTTTTGGCGCAACGAATGCGAGTTATGTTTTATCAGCGACAGATATTGGCAAAAAAATTAGTGTTCAAGTGAGTTATTTGGATAGCGAAGGTACAAATGAATTGATTGCTAGTGATATGACAACACCTGTTAGCGGTCTCGCAATAGCTACTAATGGAAATGACCAAATCACAGGCACAGCAAAAGCTGAAAAAATCGACGGTTTAGCTGGAAACGACATATTAAAAGGTTTGGAAGGTAACGACACATTGATTGGTGGCGCAGATTTGGACACGTTAATCGGTGGTGCGGGAGCTGATAATTTAACAGGCGGCTCAGATTCCGATGTTTTCAAATTTACGGCATTAGCCGATTCTGGCATTACCTCAAAAACCCGCGACACAATCACCGATTTCACCAGCAAAATTGATAAATTCGACCTTTCTGTCCTCGATGCAAACGAAAAATCAACTGGCGACCAAGCCTTTACGTTTATTGGTAACGCGGCATTCAGTAAAACAAACGCTGCGGGACAATTACGTTTCGATACCACCAGCAAAATTCTCTACGGCAGCACTGATGCCGATATAACGCCTGAATTTTCAATTCAACTCAACGGTGTAAAAAGTTTAGTTACTGGTGACTTTATTTTGTAATTCACCTGAAACCGTACGTTTTTCAAGAAAAGCGGGCGGTTTTGTTTTTTCTGTATTTTTAAGGAATTTACGACTATGCACGCTATTGAATTACCCGTAAGCATTAACCATCAACACCAAATTGTTTTGCAATTACCGCAAACCATTCAGCCACAAAAAGCGAAAGTGATTGTCATGTATGAAGATTTTGAAACGACAAATAAGCCGATGAAATTAGGTTTATTTCAAGGCAAAATAGAAATGAGCGATGATTTTAATGAACCGTTACCCGACAGTTTTTGGTTGGATGGTGAATTGTGAGATTGTTGCTCGATACTCATGCGTTTCTTTGGCTAAACAATGACAACCCAAAACTTTCTCAAAAAATCAGAGGTTTTTGTCTTTCTGGTGAACATTCGTTTTATTTGAGTATTGCCTCAGCATGGGAAATTCAAATCAAAGTACAACTCGGAAAGTTATCTTTAGCTGTGCCAATTGAAGAATTAGTTACGAAAAATCAACAAGAAAACAATATCGAATTATTACCGATTGGATTAGCACACATTTCACAGCTAGAAAAATTGCCGCCGTATCATAAAGACCCATTTGACCGAATTATTATTGCTCAAGCGATTATTGAAGATTTGGTGATTGTGAGCATTGACGGCGCATTTGCTGATTATGCGGTACCTGTAATTTGGTAAATGTTTTAACCGCCCATTTTCAAAAAAAATCGGGCGGTTTTGTTTTTTTATCAGCTCAATTTTTGAATAACCCATGAAATTCCTAGAACTACCATGATTCAAGAACTTATTGTTACCACTCAAAATGCCAA
>JBAXMT010000236.1:0-3827 GCA_037134135.1 Methylococcaceae bacterium
AAACTTTTCGAAAAGTGGCTTAACTTTTGTGTCCTGATTACTGTTGACAGATCAGGCTTGAGAGTGCCGTTTTCCTCTATTGTCGCGAGTATCAGGCAGGCTTTCTAAGGCTTCAATAAATTTTATGCTGCTCTTTTTGAATTTTGGCATTTCGTCATTGTCCAATTTGAAATGCTACATTTTACAGTCAAGCTAATTTTTTATGAGAAAGCCGTGGTGAGGGTAGCGGCAAAGGTTCATTACTGCACTTCTTACGGAAACTGTGGGGAAGCCACGGCGGTTACGTTTCTAACGGTAAGCAAGTGACGGGTAACTTCAACGCTCATTTAATGGCGTTATGTTTCTTGTTCGCGGATGAAGCTATTTTTGCTGGGGATAAAGCTGCTGCTAATGCTATCAAATCTTTAATCACTGAAGAGATTATTGCCATTGAACGAAAAGGGTTTGACGTTACCCAAGAGCGCAACTACCTGCGTATAGCGATGGCTTCAAACCATGACTGGATGATTGACGCTTCCAAAGATGCTAGACGGTTCTGCATATTTGACCTGAATAAAATCCCTGATGATGACTGCTTCTTTTCTGAAACGTGGATTGACGGCAACGCATGGGTAAGTGTGGGCGTAGAAGACGAGCAAGGGGATTGCGAATCAATGCGAGTTTCTGAATACCTTGAAGCAGGGGTAGAGATAAACCTTGCAGAGGGTGAAAGCCTTGAAAAGTACCGATACCACAAGGGAGCGTCCGCTAAAGATATATCTGCTGAAGGTTTGCCAGTCATTCAAGCTAAACAGTTCTATAAGGAGCTGCATTTGGAACTGAATCGAATCGAAATAAAGGAGCAATTCCTATTCGATATGTTAAACCGTGATGTTTCAGAGTTCGTTCCCAATAAAAACATTCCTCAAACCCGAGCGTTGAAAGAACAAAAACTCCACACATTGTCGGGGGATTCAATCGCAATGTGGCTACTCCAGTTATTAAATGACGATGATGGCGTAGTCTCGGAATTTACCAAAGAAGGTAACTTCATCAAATCGCATTCACTTTATGAAGGTATTCCTAACAAGTTGTTGTACGACAACTACAACGCTTATTGTAAAAAAGTGGATGTTAGAGGATTTAAACTAATTAACCCTATTCATTTTAGCAGGGATTTAACAGCTAAAGGTGTTAAATCCAAAAGGACTAGCATTGAAAAGAGCAAGTATGTTGAGCAGGGATTTTTTGACAGTTTAAGAAAACAACTGGGAGTTTAAAACAGTGACGGTAATGACGGTAAATGACTATAAAAATAAAGTTACCGTCACTGCTAAAGACTGCTATTTATAAGGGCTGTAGAAGTTTGTGACGGTAATGACGGTAAAAACGTCAAGTTGGTAAAAAAATAATTTCATTTCATTTTTATCTCCTGCTAATTTTAATTTTAATTTCGCCGAGTTTCATTTTTATTTTTTATTTTTATTTTTATTTTTATTTTCAAAAAATAATTCTTAGAAAATTTCTGTAGCAACTTAGAGTGGGTTTTTACCGTCATTACCGTCACGAATCGCTACAGCCATTACAGGTAGCAGCCTGTAGCGGTGACGGTAGTTTATTTTTACCGACATTTTAGCGTCATTTTTAACGGCGTTACCGTCATAAAACGCCTTTTCCACCACTTTCACAGGAAAAAACATGAAAAACATTCAGACAAACCCAAACAATCCCCCACTTAAAATCGATACCAATTTTGTGCGAGATGAGAAAATCTATAATTACACGCTGTTAGGTTGGTCAAAAGTTCGCATTGCGGAGGAGTTGGGATTGCATCGCTCGACAGTTGCGATGGTAATCAACTCCATTCATGGACAGAAAAGACTATCTGAAGCGTATGAAAGCATCGACCAAGCGATGGTTGGAATTCCAGAACTTGTCGGATTGGCTACTCAGCAGTTGAAGAATGTTTTAGAAGGAGGTTGTAGTGATCGCAAATCAAAAACCATAATTGATGCAGCGAGGCTAGTATTCGGAATCGCTGTTAAATTTAAGGAGTTGGATCGCGGGGCGGTAAAAACCGTAAGCAATGTGAATTTATACACTCACGACGTTTCCCCGTCGTGAGTCAAGACCTTATGAGTTGCATTCTATGAGCGTACCGAAGAAGATTTATGAGAATAAACCGAGCATTAGCGGGTTCTAATGCAACAATCGCCTTAATCGGCAAGTGAGTTAGTCATGAAAGTTTTACCTAAGTACCAACAAGATAGCTTTGATTTAGACGTGCAGATATGCGTAACCGATATGTGCAGACAAAAGAAGAATCCAAACTATTTGAAAAAGGACTTGAACACAGCGGGGGCATTCCGGCGGTTGGGCGATTTAGCTTATACCGCTAGATTTTTATCAGTGGTAGTGCAAGACGAGGCATATAGGCTGACGCGGGAGTTCACACCTGCTAATGCTTTCGCACTTTACAGGTTGATGATGCGGGGCAGAACGGTAAGAAAGATGTTAAACCTCTGCCCCCAACAGTTAGAAGAGTTGGAAGCGAGTTATTATCAAGGTACAGCGAGTAAATGGGTTTAGTCTTAGCGGACTGGTAAAATTTTAATCCTCCAGGAGCTGTAACTCTTGGAGGTTTTTTATTTGCGTCCGAACAATTTATCATAATTGTCTGTTGAGGGGTAGTTGCACCATGTAACCCGTTTTACAAAATTCAAAAATTGGGAAATTTAACGTATTGAATATAGAAATCGATTTAATGATACTTGATGATACAATCAAAAACCGTATAGTTAACAATTATCATAGGGGTGTGTTATGGATATGTTAATGACAACAGCAGAAGTCGCGCTCCAATTGAGAGTGAAACCTATCACAATCAGAAGATGGCTAGACCGTGGTGAAATGACGGGTGTTAAAACACCTGCTGGGTGGCGAATCTCAAAAGATGATGTTGACAGTTGGTTGAATCATCATCGGGAACGCAGATACCTTATATCACAAGGACTCAAGCCAATTTCCGAATAAGAAAAATGTAGTAACTATCTGCAAATTAGCCGTCACAGATTGTTGTAATCCGTGACTTTTTTGTATGCCCCAAATTTGTTCCACAATTTTAGAGTAATTTCATGGAAATTTTACAATACGTTAGCAGTGTTCCTGTTGCTGCGAGCGTCATCGGTTTGTTGTTACTTCTAGCTTTGTTTGGAACAACGGTATCAAAAAATCAGAAGATAAAGCATTTTGCAAAACAGTCCCCTGCGATATTGGCAACAGTGGGTATATTTTTCAGTTTCTGTGGTATTACTTACGGTTTAATGGGATTAGATCTCAGTCCCGAGCATATAAAAGATAGTATTCCGAATTTACTTGATGGTTTGAAAGTTAAGTTTATTGCAAGTCTAATGGGTATTGCAGCGTCAATTATCGTCAGAATAACGCAAAGTTTTTCGATTGCAGAAGAAATTGCCGAAGTAAATGTTGATGACAAAATTGTTGGGTTACTTGGCGATATTCATAAGGTTTTAGCCAACAGTGCGAACAATAGTCCTGAAGCGTTGTTGCAAGAGTTGAAGCAAGCGATTGATGAACTTCCCATTGAGTTCAGAAAACAAACCACGTTACTCGACAGTATTAAATCGAGTTTAGCGGGTGAGGGTGATGCTTCTGTCACGACACAATTGGGCAAATTACGTTCAGATATGCGAGATTCATTGAAAGATATGGACACCAGCAATAAACAACGTAGTGACTTACTTAATAGCACGCTGACTTCTAATTTCGATAACGGGGTTCCAATACTAACGGGGAGAAAACGTACGCTAAGGAATTTCAGCCAAATT
>JBAXMT010000237.1:0-3822 GCA_037134135.1 Methylococcaceae bacterium
TATGCACGGCTTTCCTTTATACAGCACCAGCGGTTTTCATAATGAGAATTGCTGACCAGGCGCAGCTTTCAATGCAATTTCTTTTGCTTGATCTAGCGTGAATTTTGCTTTTTCTTTAAACAACGGATCGTCTGCATTTGAAACTTCCTGTTCTTCTTCGGTGATTTTGCCTTTGTTCGCATCACATTCTAATTCCCAACTTTTGCCATCTTTGGCAAGAATTTCAAATTCATAAGTCGGAACGTTACTTTCAATTTTCAGTTCTAATTTCGTCACCTCACCATCATGTTTTGCGAGTGCCGCTTTCATACACGTTTCCATACTGGCTTTAGTTTCTGGCAATTTAATATCTGCCATTACGGAAATACTGACCGTCATCGCAACGCCAGTTAAAATGATTTTGCTGATTTGTTTCATAGAAATTCTCCTAACATTGAAAATAAACAATTCGATTCTAAAAATACTCGAACCATTATGTAACACAAAATTTATAATACTCAAAGTGAGTTTAATTGATAATTGTCTATTGTCACAAGCAAATTGCATCGGAATTAAATACTGCAATATCTGCGGGTATTGGTTCAACATCAGGCACTCTATCCAAAAGTTCTAAAACTCTTTTCTGACTGACTCTTTGTTGCAATTTTCTTAATTTTGCCATGTATTGCATTTGTTCACGCATGAGCAATCCATCATGAATTAAATCGTTATAAAGACGATTCTCCGAGCAACCAAGATCGCTGGCTAGTTGTTTAGCCAGCTGCCGTTCTTCTTCAGGCAATCGAAGTAAAAAACCTTTTTGTTTATTCATTTCATAACTCCAATAAAACTTGTTGCGGTGTTTTCACCAATACGTCAGGAAAAAATAACTCGCCACCTCTAAAATCTTTAACATTGTGCGTAATAATGGTGCAAGGTTGAAACGCAAAAGCAATTTCGATCAAAAAATTATCGCCTTCGTCTTTCAAATTTGGTCGCCATAAAAAACGTACTTTTGATTCCGATGAAACGGCACATAAGCCTGCTAGAATTTCCTCAACTTCATCGCGATTAAAAACTAAATCTGATTGCATTGATGGTCGCATCAGCACATCACGATATTCAGCCAATAATTTAAAGTGCATCACAATTGGCAATTCATTCAAAACAGCCTTTTGTAATAACAAGTGGCTTGCCCCACGTTTGGAACGTAACCCAGCAACAATAATACAAGTATCAAGTAAGTATTTCATGGTGTTATCATATCAGATATAGAAAACAGTTTAAGACACAATTGACGGCTTCGGAAAATATCATGATTATCTTAATTGGTTCGGAAAAAGGTGGTGTTGGTAAATCAACGCTATCAATGAATCTTGCAACATTACTTGCACACCTAAACAAGGATGTTGTTTTGGTTGATGCTGACCGTCAAGGAACTAGCTCTATTTGGGCGCAAGACAGATTGAGTACCAATAAACCTGTAATTGATTGCATTAGATTATTCGACAACATCAGCAAAACGCTCACCAGTTTAAATGCACGGTATGAATACGTTGTTGTCGATTGCCAAGGACGGGATTCTAAAGAGTTACGTTCTGGTTTAACAGTAGCTAATTTAGCGATATTTCCATTTCGTCCATCACAAATTGATTTATACACGCTTCCTAATATGGTTGAAATGCTTACTGACGCGCAAATGATAAATCCAGCTCTGATTGGTCACGCAATTATCACTATGTCCCCTACTAATCCACAAATTAACGAGCTTCAAGGTGCAATTGATTACTTTAAGAATTATCCACAGATTAAGTTGCTGAATTCTGTGATTTGCGACCGTAAAGTCTATCGTGATGCGTCGAGTTGTGGTTTAAGTGTTATAGAAATGGATAATGACAAAGCAACTCTGGAAATAAATAATCTTTGGAGTGAATTGACAAATGGCATTTAAAGACCCAGTAAAAATTCCACAAGTCACAACAACTTCTGATTTCATAAATAAAGCAAATCCTACTGATTTGAGCGGCTTGTCACTCAACGAACTAGCTGATAGGTATGAACAGATTGAAAGACAAGGACAATTGTTACAAGGAATAATTCTGCTTGAAGTACGGAATCGTTTTAAATCTGATAATGATTTTGGAGACTGGGTGAAAATGAACGATGGTTTAACATTATGTTCAACCACACCACAACACCGTTCAAGATTGATGAATTTAGCTCGGTTCTTTAAAGATAGAGATATGAAAGGCATATCAATTACTGCAGCTTATGAAATCTCTGCACCCACTAACGCAGATATTGCAGAAGACATTTATAGCACTGCACTGTTTAAGAATCTGCCAGTTGCAGAAATAAAAAGACAGATTGCACTCAAAAAAGGAATAGATGATCCTTCAATATCAGTTAAATCAAATCAAACGACTACTAAAATTAGAAAGCTAATTTCTTCAAAAAATGGAGAAAAATTAACACATGAAATTATTTTAGATGAAGTTTTATACGACTTTGCTGATGAAGAAAAATTGAAAGTTTTGCAAAAATGTATAGAAATCATTAACAGCAAGAATTTTAAACCATAATTTGATTGAAGATTTAAAAAAAAAGGTTAAGCTAATTAGCTTATAAATTGACGAATGAAGATGTTTGAACTTTAACGTCCGACTCCCCTGAAAATCCAAATGTTACTTGGCGGTGACGAAGATTCTCAGGGATTAGCGGCATAACCTGTGGGATATACTGTGTACTTATACAAATCATTTGCGCTCCTATCTGGAGGCGAAAAATGCTAGTTAATCAAAACCAGCCAAAGAAACCATCCGTTAACGGAGTAACGATATGACCCTTTCGGCTTTTATAATACCACACACAACTGCATTTCAAAATAATAGTTATTGCTATTTTGATGATTATTCGCTAATCAACGACCTAGCCTCCGATTGCGGCATCGACTGGGAAAAACTCCAGCACCACATCACCTTTGATGGTCGTAAAGTCACACGCGGCATTGAACTCAGCAAAGCCTATCGCGGTAAAGTGTTCGCCATCGGTTATAAATTCACTGATAAAAATGGACGTGATTACAAGCGCATCACCTTCCACACCAATAAACACGGTGGGGTTACTCAAACTTATAACGAGTGGAACGAAGCGCAAGCACGCAAACTTATCGATGAACCATCACCCGTTATTCCATTCAAAAAGAAATCAGAAACGACCGTAACACCTGCGTTTGATAATGCGCCTACTGACAAACAAGCCTCTGATTTAAAACTCGCTAACGAGCGATGGAACGCAGCAACCACTGAAAATGTTACAAATCACCCGTACCTAATTGCTAAAAATTTACCCATTGATGGTATTGAAATTCGTCGTGGCATGGGGCGATATGGCGATTGCTTGATGGTTCAAATCTTCAACATCCATCAACAAGTCATCGGCTATCAGCACCTCTACGCCCAAAATCTACCTAACAGAAACGACAACAAAGATTTCGTTGGTCAAATTGGCGAAGGATTTGCCATCATTGGCGGCACATTTGACGACTGCATTAACGGGGCTTATCACGTTGAAGGATTAACGACAGGACTTGGTGTGTATCACGCTAACGGTGCAAAAGGTGAACTCAATAACAAACATCATCTGCCTGTGGTGGTGAGTTTCAGTGCTGGCAATTTAGGCAAAGTGATTGATGCTTTCATGGCTCGTGGTTGCGAAAATCAACGCATTGCGGCGGATAATGACTGCGGTAAAACCAGCGGCAACACAGGCGTTTATGTCGCTATGGTAGCGGCTAAAAAACATAACTTACCGATATTCGTACCTGTCTCTAAAGATGGTACA
>JBAXMT010000238.1:0-3806 GCA_037134135.1 Methylococcaceae bacterium
AGTTTTCGATCTTCTTTTTAATCAGATCACTGATTTCAGATGGATTTAATTGCATACTTTTTCTCGCTCTAAATTTAGAGTCTTTGTGCTAATTGTTGAAGCTGACCTCTAACCGAACCGTCGATCACCTGATCACCTGCTCGCACTAGAACGCCACCAATGAGTGACGAATCAACCGCTATTTTCATATTGATTTTTTTACCAAATGCCTGCTCTAGCGTTGCATTAAAGCTCTGCTTAGATTCTTTGGTAAAGGCAAAAGCCGTCGTTACATCAACATCAATAGAGCCTTCATCTTCAGCTTTATAGGTCTCGAATATCTCGGCAATTGCCGCAATCAAACTCAAGCGATTATTTTCAATCAGTAGCTTTAAGAAATTACTGCCTTCTTGATCAAGCTGACCTTCGCAAATATCCAGCAACAGTGTCGATAACGCAGATTTACCAATTTTAGGGTCATCAATCACACCCGAAATCGATTTGTCAGTCAACACAGCGGCTAAAAAAGCTAAATTCTTTGACCTCGTTTTAGCAGAATCCGTTTCCTTCGCTCGCTTAAAAACCGCCACGGCGTAAGGTCTTGCCAATGTTGCTAGTTCGCTCATTATGCTTAACCTAATTGACTAGAGACTTTATTGAGAATGTCTTGATGTTTGGCTTTATCGATTTCTGCACCCAGAATTTGCTGCGCGGCAGACAATGCCAACGTCGTAATTTCTTTACGCAAACCTTCTTTTGCCTGTTGCAATTCTTGGTCAATCTGCCCTTTTGCCGCGAGAATTAAACGTTCACCTTCTTGTTTTGCGGTGTGTTTTGATTCTTCTACGATTTCATTGGCACGTTTTTGAGCAAGCGTCACAATTTCCGAAGACTGATCTTTAGCTTCTTTAAGAACAATTTTAGCCTTTTTTTCAGCCAAAATAATTTGCTCTTGACCTTTTTCAGCTGCCGCTAAACCATCAGCAATCTTCTTTTTACGTTCTTCTAAAGAGTCAAATAACGGTGGCCAAATGTACTTCATGGTAAACCACACCAGAAGTGCAAAGGTAATCATTTGTCCAATCAGAGTAGCATTGATACTCACGATGCGTTCCTCTTGTTGCGATTAAAATGAAACAGGTTTATTTACCTGCCGCCGCTTCCACTGCTGACAAGAATGGATTTGCGAAGGTGAAGAATAAAGCCAAACCAACACCAATCATTGTTACCGCGTCCAACAAGCCCGCAACAACGAACATTTTTACTTGTAACATAGGAACCATTTCAGGTTGACGCGCCGCGCCTTCCAAAAATTTGCCGCCCAATAGACCGAAACCAATAGCAGTTCCTAATGCGCCCAAACCTAAAACCAAACCTACCGCGATTGCAGTCATACCCTGCACATCAGCAATCAATTTTGCGAGTTCCATAATACCTCCAACGTATTGTTAATAAAAAATGTGAAAAATGTAAAAAATAAAAACTACTGTTTAATCAAAATACCACTTACTTCTATAGTCACTTTCTGATTCTGATTTGGAAGGCTTTCTACCACAGTCCCAGTTAGAGATCCACAGGGAAGAAAATTGGGGAGTGTATCCTCTATTCCTCCATAAATCACTGCTTGGCGGGCAATTTTTTTGCTATCAAGATTGGTGAAAT
The DNA here is from genome assembly GCA_037134135.1 of Methylococcaceae bacterium. Classification (GTDB taxonomy): domain Bacteria; phylum Pseudomonadota; class Gammaproteobacteria; order Methylococcales; family Methylomonadaceae; genus UBA10906. Next base: position 1,642 of record JBAXMT010000238.1, read on the forward strand.
ATACGTCTACATCCAAACGCAAAGAATCATTTGATTCAGCACCGCCAGAATGACAATCCGTAATACTTGCACTAACTAGTGGCATACCTCTATTCTTTACTGGCAAAAATATACTAAGACCTTTTTTTGTCTTTATAAAATCATAAACCGCGCCTACAGTTCCCAAACTAAAACCATCTAAATCACTAACACTTGAACGAATAACAGTAATTGTTCCGCCTTCATTGAGTTTACTTGGTATTATTTTCGCCTGAAAAACCAATGGCAAAATCACAGCCCTAGAAGGTGGTGTAACCGTCAACGAAAAAACATAGTCACCTGAAAGCATCGGCTCAGCTGCGAATACTTTTGCAGTCAACAAACCAAAAACAAAAATTACTAAAATTAGCTTTTTGCCTAATCCAACCATTCTAGTGATCTTCGTGTGCCATGCTCAAGTACACAATCGTGAGTACCATGAAAATAAACGCTTGAAGGGTAATAATAAGAACGTGGAAAATTGCCCAAGGAAAACTCAACAACGGTTGAACATACCAAGGCAACAAAGCAATCAGAATAAAAATCAACTCGCCTGCATACAAGTTACCAAACAACCGCAAAGCTAACGAAATAGGTTTCGCGATTTCTTCAACTAACTTCAACAATAAATTAAACGGTGTCAACCAAGGTCCAAAGGGTTGGAACATCAACTCTTTTGCAAAACCAATCGGCCCTTTAATTTTAATACTGTAAAAAATAATCAGAAAGAATACTGAAATCGACATTGCAAACGTCGCGTTCAAATCGGTACTTGGCACAACACGCAAATACTCTATTCCCATCATCGAACCGATTAACGGCAAAATATCCACAGGGAATAAATCCATGAAGTTCCACAAGAAAACCCAACAGAAAATCGTTAAGGCTAACGGCGCAATCAATTTGCTATGCCCGTGAAAACTGTCTTTCACTTGTTGATCAACGAACTCAATCAGCATTTCAGCAAAGTTTTGTGCTAATCCAGGTATGCCAGCGGTGGCTTTTTCAGCGGCATTTTTAAAAAACCAAATGAATACACCACCTAGCAACGCTGAGAAAAACAAGGTATCAAGATGCAAACTCCAAAAACCTTCACCAATACGCAGTGCTGTTAAATGGTGAATAATGTAGCCAGTTGCACCTTCGGCGTGAGCTTCAGTAGCCATCGTTCCTCTCTATTTGATTTTCTAACTTGAAAAATTTAACGCATCAATAATGCGAACCAAAATACTGATAACGCGCTGACATAGCACGCTAACAGCGGTAATAATTTGACGTTTGGAATTCTAAACACTAACAAAAAAAACAAAGCCGTTAAAATTAATTTAATCGACTCGTTAGCGTAAAAAGAATTGATGAATTTTTTTGCCTCTAATTTCACCGCTTGAGTGATACGAAATCCTAAATAAGCATTAGGTAAAAAAGCAATTAAACCACCTAAAAACGCGAACCCACCTGAAACAAAATCTAATGCCAGCGATAAAGCGAGGCTGACTGCCAGAATCACTAAAATCTGATACTTGAGAATTTTAATAATCGATGACGTATTTGCAGTCATTTGTGAATTTTAAGGGGTTTGAACATGGCGTGGATTATATAGAGCGAACTAAGTTAAATCAAGGCTGTTTCTTGATTCATTTGTTTCTATCTTGCGTTATCTTGTTCAAAACGCCCTCTAATTCGTCCAAAGTCGAATAATAGACATCCCTACTAAATAAATCGTTCTACACAGCGGCACAACGAAAATTAACAATGGCGGCGATGATTAAGTGATTAAGTGCCAATTCAGTGCGTAATTTTTATGTTTGCCTCGACAAGTATCTTTGACAATTCGGAAAATTTTGCATTGACGGTTAACGTTTTCAATCAAAATACGCTTTTTTGAAAGTGTCATGGTCTAATAAAAACAGACACGCCTATAGGTTGTAAAATACCAACCCAGGAGTGAAAAATGACCAAAGAAAGACGTAAATTTGAAGCCTGCTACAAATTGCAAATTGTCAAAATGGTAAAAGAAGATGGCATAGCGGTTAGCCAAGTCTGCAAAGATATGAATCTTCACGAAACCGTTGTTAGTGCGTGTTTTAAAAGCATCAAACTGAGCCAAAAATGTGAACATACACAATTTTACCAGCATGAAAAAGAAG
>JBAXMT010000239.1:0-3769 GCA_037134135.1 Methylococcaceae bacterium
ATTTTAATGACGATATTTTTCCGACAGATAATCAAAAAACAACCAAATTTTGGTCGGAAACACCCAATGATGATGCCGCACGAATTGTCGATTTTAATAATGGCAACAATCCTTTCAATCTCAAAATAAACAAAAATCATGTTCGATTAGTGCGCGGCGGACAGTGATTTTGCAACTGAATAACCACATTTCACGGTACAATGCGGCGTGGTACAAATTTTTTTTATTCTTTTTCAAAACAGAGGTGATTTATGAATTTTAGTGATTTTTTAAACGACGTAAAAACCAAAGCCAACGATCTCAAAACTCAAGTTTTAAAGTTCAAAAACAAAGAGTTTTTAGAAGCGGCAATGGCCGGTTCAGTGTTAATTGCGATGGCGGACGGTAAAATTTCTTCCGAAGAAAAACAAAAAATGATTAAGTTCATTGAAACGCACGACGCGCTCTCTATTTTCACCACGAGCGATGTAATTAAAGCCTTTCAAGATTTTGTCGGACAAATTGAATTCGACAAAGACATCGGTGAAGCCAAAGCGTTTTTAGCATTAGGAAAAATGAAAACCAACGCAGAAGCGGGACGTTTATTGATTCGGATGATGATTGCGATTGCGTCGTCGGACGGTGATTTTGACGCACAAGAACAAGTGGTTGCGGCGAAAATTGCCAAAGAATTGGCGTTAAATCCTGCTGAATTCGGTTTATAACGATGAGCGGCACGGACAATTTTACCGTTATTGAAACCGAACAAATTTCGGGCGCGGTGTTCGATGTCGTGCGTTATGAAAAGCTGCTCGGTTCCGATGATTTGAATGTGGCGGAAAAGATTTTTTTCGCCAATCAAGCCAACATTCATTTGAAAATGGTGCGCGTCACCTTGACGAATGGCGAGTTGTTGTTGGAACCGAGTGCGCTGTATTTTATGAAAGGGCATTTGCAGCTTGAATCCAGCACGGGCGGCATTGCAAAAGGATTGATGCGAAAGTTTTTAAGTGGCGAATCGTTGTTTCAATCGCGCATTAAAGGCAGCGGCGAAGTCTTTTTGGAACCCACTTTTGGACATTATTTGTTGTTCAACATCGAAAATGACGGGCTGATTTTTGACAAAAGTTCGTTTTATTGCGCGTCGGGCGGCATTGAAGTCAGCGCAAAATTGCAAAATAACATTTCCAGCGCGTTGTTTGGCGGCGAAGGGTTTTTCCAAACGCAAGCCAGCGGCACAGGCATTGTCGTTTTAGTATCGCCCGTTCCCGTCGCCGAATTGATGGTGTACGAATTAGCGGCAGGCGAAAAATTATCGGTCGATGGCAATTTCGCCTTTGTTCGCACGGCAAGCGTGAGTTTCCAAGCCGAAAAATCAGGCAAAACGTTTTTTCAATCCGTGACCAGCGGTGAATTATTATTACAAACATTCACCGGCCCAGGCATGGTTTGGTTGGCTCCAACGCAAGGCATTTACGACAAAATGAAACAACCTTACGGCGTGTCAAACATCAGCCACAACAGCGGTTCATACGGAACCGACACACACTAACGTTAGTAAATATACAAACCAAGGTTTGTACTCCACTAATTTGATTTGGAGTGCAAACCTTGGTTTTTTCTTTTTAAACCTTTTGAATCTTCTAAAATGCGCCTAAAAATCATCTTTCGTTTATTTCACATTCATTGGGTGTTAATTCGCCACGGTTTGGATGAACTTGTTTTGCAAACGCCGTTCATGCGTCCGATTCGTTATCTGGCGATTTTTTCGCCGTACGCCCGATTTAAAAATAATGCCGATACGCGCGGCGTGCGGATTCGGCACACGTTGGAAGATTTGGGGCCGATTTACGTTAAATTTGGGCAAGCTCTTTCGACCCGGAAAGATTTGTTGCCGGACGATATTGCGGACGAATTGGTGAAATTGCAGGATCGCGTACCGCCGTTTTGTGGTGAATTAGCGATTAGTATTGTTGAAAAAGCGTTGGGAATGCCGATTGGCGAAGCGTTTGCTGAATTCGATGTCGAGCCTTTAGCGTCGGCATCCGTCGCGCAAGTTCACACAGCGAAATTGCACAGCGGCGAAGATGTGGTGGTTAAAGTCGTGCGCCCGAATATCGCGCCACGCATTAAATCAGATATTGCATTGTTGTACGAATTGGCGCGATTGGCGGAACGTTTTTGGGCGGACGGTAAACGATTGCGCGGCACAGAAATCGTCGCAGAATTTGAACGAACCACTTTGGACGAATTGGATTTAATGCGCGAAGGGGCGAATGGCGCGAAGTTGCGGCGGAATTTTGAAAAATCTGAAATTTTGTACGTTCCCGAAATTCATTGGGAATTCACCCGCAAAAACATTTTAGTGATGGAACGAATTTACGGTATTCCAGTTGGTGAAATTGCTCAATTGAAAGTGGCGGGCGCAGACTTTAAAAGTCTTGCTGAACGCGGCGTGGAAATCTTTTTCACTCAAGTTTTCCGCGATAATTTTTTTCATGCCGATATGCACCCGGGTAACATTTTTGTCGAAATACCGAACAAATATATTGCGGTGGATTTTGGTATTGTCGGCACGTTGTCGCCGTCGGATCAACGTTATTTAGCGGAGAATTTTCTGGCGTTTTTCAATCGGGATTATCGCCGTGTGGCGGAAATGCACGTTGAATCAGGCTGGGTGTCGAGTTCGGTTCGGATTGAAGAATTTGAGGCGGCGATTCGCAGCGTGTGCGAACCTATTTTTGAAAAACCGCTGAAAGACATTTCATTCGGGCAAGTTTTGTTGGGGCTATTTAATACGGCGCGTCGGTTTGATATGCACGTTCAACCGCAATTGGTTTTATTGCAAAAAACGCTGCTGAATATCGAAGGATTAGGGCGGCAACTGTATCCCGATTTGGATTTATGGCAAACGGCGAAACCGTTTTTGGAAAATTGGTTTCAAGAACGATTAAGTCCAAAAGCTAAAATCAAAAAATTGATTAAACAAATTCCTGATTTCGCTGACCAATTTCCTGAAATTCCGACCTTGCTTTATAAGGCTCTCGATAATGCCGCGCACGCCGAACGACGCGCGGAAAATCAACAACGTGAATTTGCGTTATTGCGTCAACAAATGGCGCAACAACAACGCAGTCAATTGTGGGCGATTTTGATGGGCGCGTTGATGGTGTGTGGCGCGATTTGGTTTCGATGAAAATAAGCGTTTTCGCCTGACATAAAAAAAGCCCGTTATTTTACGGGCTTTTTTGTGAGCCAAATTCAGCAGTAATTACAACGAATCGCCAATTGTTTTTTTATAAAACGGCCAGTTCGTGACGTGCAGATATTTCCGCACGGGCGATTTAATCACCGACACGCACAACGCAATCGAGAATAAACACCAAACCGCCGCATATTCGTTCGGGTCATCGGTAGTAATATCTGAAATCCACGGCCCCATGAAATAATGAAACAACACAAATTTCCACGAACCGTAAATCGTTGGCATAACAAACGCCACCAAAATGTACGCCAAAACGTGTAAGCCCCAATTGAAATTAAACAACCATTCGACGGGATGCGACAGCAAGCCATTCAACGGCATTTGCCACGCGATATGCCACGCGCCCGAAACGGAACAAATATGCGGGCCACAGAAACCTTCGGTGCCAATCACACATTCTCCCGCCCATGCGAACGGATACATTTTAAACAAAATCAAAATCGAACCTGCCGCGCTAATCGTATAAACCGCTGTCCGAATTTTCAGTTTTACGCTTTCGGGAATGAAATACATCGCCACCATATT
>JBAXMT010000240.1:0-3766 GCA_037134135.1 Methylococcaceae bacterium
TCTATTCTCAAATGCCGCTTGCACAAAACCGCTAAATAATGGATGACCACGACGTGGCGTAGAAGTAAATTCTGGATGGAATTGGCACGCGATAAACCACGGATGGTCGGGAATTTCGATGACTTCAACTAAACGTCCGTCGATTGATTTACCAGAAAAACGCATTCCGCCAGCTTCTAATCGTTCAATATATTGATTATTAAATTCATAACGATGACGATGACGCTCAGTAATTACGTCTTTTTGATAAACTGAAAACGCTAACGTATCTTGCAACAAACGACATTGCTGACTTCCCAAACGCATTGTGCCGCCCAAATCCGAATTTTCATCACGCGTTTGCACGTTGCCACAATCGCCCATCCATTCGGTAATTAAACCAATCACAGGATGCGGCGAATTCGGTAAAAATTCGGTGCTGTGTGCGCCTTCCAAATTTGCGACATTTCGGGCAAATTCAATTACCGCTGTTTGCATCCCTAAACAAATGCCTAAATACGGGATTTTGTTTTCTCGCGCATAACGAACTGTCGCAATTTTGCCTTCAACGCCACGTTCACCAAAACCACCAGGCACTAAAATCGCATCGACATTTTTTAGACGTGCCGTGCCTTCTTCTTGAATGATTTCAGAATCGATATAAGTGATTTTGACTTTCAAACGATTGCGAATTCCCGCGTGGGTCAAGGCTTCATTGATGGATTTGTAAGCGTCGGTATGTTCGACATATTTGCCGACGATGGCAATATTTACTTCTTGCTCAGACGCGGCAATTGCTTCTAAAACACTTTGCCATTCATGTAAATCCGCTGGCGGAACATCTAAACGCAAACGGCGGACAACGATTTCGTCTAGCCCTTGTTCGTGCAACATCAATGGAATGCGGTAAATCGTATCGGCATCAATCAACGAAATGACCGCGTGTTCTTCAACGTTTGTAAAAGAAGCAATTTTACGGCGTTCACTCACAGGAATGGCAAGTTCAGAACGGCAAATCAACACATCAGGCTGAATGCCGATTGTGCGTAATTCTTTCACCGAATGTTGTGTCGGTTTGGTTTTGATTTCACCTGCGCTGCGAATATAGGGAACCAACGTTAAATGCACGAACAACGAACGTTCGCTACCGAGTTCAAAACGCATTTGTCGGATTGCTTCCAAAAATGGCAATGATTCAATATCGCCCACCGTGCCGCCTACTTCAATTAGTGCAACGTCAACACCTTCTGCGCTGGCATAAACACGACGTTTAATTTCATCAGTAATATGCGGAATGACTTGAACCGTGCCGCCTAAATAATCGCCGCGACGTTCATTTCGCAACACAGAATCATAAACTTGTCCCGTGGTGAAATTGTTCTTTTTCGACATCGTGGTTTTTAAAAAACGCTCGTAATGTCCCAAATCTAAATCCGTTTCCGCGCCATCTTCGGTGACAAACACTTCACCGTGTTGAAATGGACTCATCGTGCCTGGATCAAGATTGATATACGGATCGAGTTTGGTCATTGTGACTTTCAAACCGCGAGCTTCTAAAATCGCCGCGAGCGACGATGCCGCAATGCCTTTGCCTAACGACGAAACTACGCCGCCAGTAATAAAAATAAATTTTGTCATTTATGTTTTGAAATTTTTAGGGAGGAGGAATTTGAAACATTTTACGCGACGATAAACAAACGGCGCAAACTGGATAAAAATAGATGTTTATTAGCATCCACTGGTGGCATAGGTCTTTGTTGAATTACTTGCTGTTTCAACATGAATACGTCCCGATGGTTCAGTCGCAACCCATCGAAAATCTTTAGCCGCCACCGAACAAAAAAGAAAATGTCCATTAGGGCTACCAAATCTTCCCGTGCTTTTGTACTTAACGCTTGTTGAATATGAAGATGTTGTTTTTCCTGTTCCAACGGGAACTGTAATAGTTGAACTAAGCGCGTCAAATGTCGCTAATGTTAGCTCCGTGGAATCTTGTAGCCCGTTGCCATCAGAATCAACAAAAACATCCCAGCCTTTTTCCCATGTTGTTTTTTTAATTACAACGACCGTTTTATGCTGTTTTATCGCTTCCATCTTTGCCAATTGTAATGCGCTCACCATTGCATTTGCTGCCGAAGTTAATCGAGTGCTTGCAATAATTGACTGAAAACTCGGCAAACCAATAGCCATCGTCATTGAAATAATTGCAACAACGATAAGTAATTCAATTAACGTAAAGCCTTTGTTTATGTACATAAGTTGAACCTTGTAACAATCTTTAAGTTCCACAGCCAACAACGTGGTCACTGATAACTTCGCGAGTTGTACCATTTGCTGATGTTGCAATCACGTCAATTTTATAAACTTCTTTAGGACAGGCTGGTTCGGGTAAAGTGGTTGGTGGTTCGCTTCTGCATCTTGGATTTGGATTGTAATTCTCAATAGAATTAGAACTAGCTGTAACAGCTGGATTACTACCGCCATTTGGATTTGCACACAACGGATCATAAGGTTGATAGCAATAATCCGCATCTGAAAAAAGAGCTGCAACTTCTTCAATTGTTTTGCCATCACAATTTACATCGCCACTTTTTGGATGACACGTTAATTTTTGAGTCGTTTTATCGTAAGAGGTGCATTTTTGATAAGGCGAAAGGCAGGATACAGATAGAATTGTGACTCCATCTACACCAGCGACTACACCAGCTAACCCTATTTGCTGTTTATACGATGCTGTTGGTTTGCATTGATGGGCTGGATGATAGATTGAAAGTTTTGAATTGGCTGGAAAATAACTATCATCGTTATAATTATCATGCGCTGCACCACTCTCTCCAACTTTATTAACAGTATTTTTAGCATCTGCTAGCACGGCTTCGGCATTAGCAAACTCCTGTGTTAGCTGTCTAACGCTATTTGCTATTTCTAATTGTTGTTTATTTTGCTGAATCATGCGTGTTCCTGCCAATGTCAGTAATAACAGCATCACCAAACTAAATGCTAATATCGCGCCACGTTGTTGTTTTAAATTATTAAATGTTGGCATGATTCAACTCAATAATTTAGTTTTTGTTTTCAACTTCCCAACCTTTACACGCTAATGCGATATAAAGCGGTACTGGACGTTTACCATTACCATAACTGCTTATTGTTTGCGGTCTAATTCCCAATACACGCGCCGCATCAGCAAGTGAAAACCCATGTTTCACACGCCATTGAGAAAAAATGCGAGTATTTTCATCGGGGGCATTTTGCACCTGTGCATCAAGCCACAGCGTATCAGCACCAATTTGAATATCTAAATCTTCCCATTCAACCGTCCACCCTTCGCTTGCAACGGTGGTAACTTTGTTAAACGCTTCTTGATTTCCAAGTAGTGAACGAAGTTGCGCCGATTCTTCAAAAAAAGGCTTAAAGTCGATGGTAAAAATACTGTCATTGATAAAAGTAGCTTGAATTTTAAAATCATCAAGCGGTTTAACGGATTTAAAACGTGGACGTTTCATTTGGTATGCCATTTGTGCCATTCCTCCATTAGTTCATCGCGGTATTTTTCAACATACGCGATGACTTCGTTTTTCAGAGCAACAGACGGAAAATCGCCTGTTGATTCAAGTGTTTCGAGATCAATAATTACATCATAGCCACCACCAAACAAATGTACATGAGGTGGATTATGGTCACGCTCTCGAATTTGTAGCGCGTATTTGTTACGAAAGCGTTGTTTTGTTGTCATTTCTCAATGGTCAGCAGCACGCAAATAAATCGTTTTTGAAAAAACTTTATA
>JBAXMT010000241.1:0-3750 GCA_037134135.1 Methylococcaceae bacterium
CTTTTCGCCACAATTTTTGACGTGAACGCGACCAATAAACCGCGTAGCCATTTTCCACCGTCAACACCAACGATTCCCGATTCATCCACGCGAACATTAACACTTTTCCCGTGGTCGAATCTTGTGCAATCGCAGGAATCAAACCCTCTTCGGTGAAGCGAATTTCATCCAACCAACTCATAAACGCACCTCAATTCCCCGTTCACGCATTCGCTGTTTAGCTTGTCCAATCGTGTATTCACCAAAATGAAAAATACTTGCAGCTAAAACGGCATCGGCTTTGCCTTCTAAAATCCCCGCTGCTAAATGGTCTAAATTCCCCACACCGCCCGATGCAATTACTGGCACGGAAACCGCCTCGCTTACCGCTCGCGTTAATGGCAAATTAAAACCTGATTTTGTGCCGTCTTTGTCCATGCTGGTTAAAAGAATTTCCCCCGCACCAAAAAGTACCATTTTTTTTGCCCATTCGACCGCGTCTAAACCAGTTGGTTTGCGTCCGCCGTGCGTGAAAATTTCCCAACGATTTTGTTCGCCTTCACCGCTGACTTTTTTAGCATCAATCGCCACGACGATACATTGTGAACCAAATTTATCTGCGGCTTCTTTCACAAATTCAGGATTGAAAACCGCCGCGCTATTGATGCCGACCTTGTCCGCACCTGCGTTTAACATTCGACGAATATCTTCTAATGTGCGAATGCCGCCGCCAACGGTAAGCGGAATAAAAACTTCGCTGGCGACTTGTTCGACAACGTGAACCATTGTGGCGCGATTATCGTGTGTCGCGGTAATGTCTAAAAAGGTGATTTCGTCTGCGCCTTCGCGGTCATAACGGCGGGCGATTTCGACGGGGTCGCCTGCGTCACGAATATCGACAAATTGCACGCCTTTCACCACGCGCCCGTTGTCTACATCTAAACAGGGAATAATTCTTTTTGCTAGGCTCATTTGATTTCCTAAAATTGATCTGCGATTTTCTGACCTTCGGCGAAATCTAGCGTGCCTTCATAAATCGCTCGTCCCGTAATTGCACCCATAATGCCATCGCTTGCGACTTTTCCGAGTGCGTAAATGTCGTCCAAATTAGTAATGCCGCCCGACGCAATCACGGGAATTGAAATCGCTTGTGCCAAACGTGACGTGGCTTCAACGTTTACACCTTGCATCATTCCGTCACGGGAAATATCGGTGTAAATAATCGCCGCAACGCCGTTTTCTTGAAATTCCAACGCCAATTCGATTACGTCAAATTGTGAAACCGTCGCCCAACCGTCCGTGGCAACTTTGCCATCTTTTGCATCCAAACCGACCATGACATGACCCGCAAATTTTGCCGCCATTTCACGCACAAATTGCGGTTCTTGCACGGCTTTTGTGCCGATAATCACATATTGAACACCTGCGTTTAAATACGCTTCAATCGTAGCTTCGTCACGAATGCCGCCGCCAATTTGCACAGGCAAATTCGGATAGGCTTTTGCAATCGCTGTAATGACTTCGGCATTGCGTGGTTTTCCTGCAAATGCGCCGTCTAAATCAACCAAATGAATTCGCTTTGCGCCTGCTTCAACCCAACGTCCCGCAACTTCAACAGGATTATCTGAAAATACCGTGTCGTCTTCCATGCGCCCTTGACGCAAACGCACACATTTTCCTTCTTTTAAATCAATCGCAGGGATTAGTAACATCGTTTTTTCTCCTTTTTTAAATTTAGTAATTCGATTTGAAAAACAAAACCGCCCATTTTTTTTGAAAAGTGGGCGGTATTTAGCTAGAAAACTTCGCCTTGCTTGCCTTCGTTTTGCACTGCTTTTTTGGTGACTTCAACAGGGTTCGGTAAATTCATCACTTCACCATTCAATAAATCTTCAACGCAAACAACTTTTATTTTTTGGTAATTGTTGCCCGTGAATGCGTTGGTGTATTCGCCGAGTTGCTTGCTTTCTTTTACCAATGCAGGCGCGGGGTAAAGCATCAATAAAAATCCGCACGCCGCTTTTTCACGTTCAACCGTTCCGAGTAATTCACGCAACATTGCTTGTGTAACGTTTTTGTTGGATTTCACGCTGAAAATAACTTTTTCGGTTTCAACTGCGCCGTTTTCGATGCGGTCTGCAATGTACGCAATGCCGTCAATGCCTTTGTCGCCGCCTTTCTTGTCGTTAATCATTGCGCGGTTTTTCGAGTACGCCAACACCATCCATTTTTCAAACTCTTTGCGGGTTTTGTCGTCGGATTTGTTTGCCAATGCAATCGCGCTCGCCATATCACGCGGCACGCCATTAACTTCAATTTTTTCAAACGTTTTAGCAGAATCTTTATCAAGTACGCTTTCGTTAAAATCACTGGTAAAGGTATCTTCAAGGCGTTTCAAAATCAGTGAAATAGATTGATAAGTGATGTCGATACCAATCCAAGTGCGTTTTAGTCGATGAGCAACGGCAACCGTTGTGCCGCAACCGCAATAAGCATCTAAAACAACGTCGCCTTCGTTTGAACTGGCGTTGATAATGCGCTCTAAAAGTGCTTCTGGTTTTTGGGTTGGGTAGCCGAGTTTTTCTTTTGATTTTGCAGATAGCGGCGATATATCCGCCCATAATGAGCTAACTTCAGTCCCTGAGCTTTCATCAAGGTAACGTTTAAATCGTGGCACAGTTCCCGTGTTTTTTTGCACAATCAACCCTTCCGCTAGCATTCGCTCCATTTTTTCCTCGTTGTAACGCCAGTACCGCGTAACACCAAGAAATTCAAAGGTGGGATTTCCTTTTGCTTTGCCGTTTGTCGCGGTTAAATCACTAAGCGCGTATTTTCTCCCTGTTTCTTCTTCGATGTATTTGTAAGAGTTCGCTATGTGTTGCTCACTATGTGGCGTGTAAATTTGTCGCCAAATACGTTGATTAGATTTGCTATAGAAAAGTATTACGTCATTAACTCTTGAAAAATGTGTTGTTCCCTGCGCTGCATGACTGTGAACATTTGTTCTTTTCCAAATAATTTCATTCACAAATGCGCCACCGCGTGAGCAAAAAGCAGCATCACAAACCAGTTTTAAATAGTGGCTCGCGGTGGGGTCGCAATGCAGATAAAAACTGCCCGTCGGTTTTAAAACTCTGTGAATTTGTGCAATTCGGAGCGTCATGCTGACTAAATACGCAAACAATGAATCTTTACCCAGCACGATTTCTAAGCCTTTGATTAAATCAATGCTTTGCGTAGTCAATGCGCCGCCGACGTTGGCTTTAATTTCTGCCAGTCCTTGAATTGCGCTGTCGTTCCATGTCCAAGTGTCAATAAATGCCTGAGCTTGCGCTGCGTTTTCTTTTTCTTTGCCGACGTTCAAATAAATCTGACTGTAATCGCGGTTTGAATTAAAAGGTGGGTCGATGTAGCACAAATCGACGCTTTCTTTTTCGATGTTGTTACGCAGAACGTCTAAATTATCGCCGTAATAGATTTGGTTTTTCATTTTTTATCTCGTGAATGGCGCGGGTTTTTCTTTACTAGATTTGTCGTTGTGTTGTGGGTTTAATCGCCATTTCGTAATTCAGCGACGACTTCAATCGTTAAACCCGTTGTTTCGGCAATTTGCATATTATTCATGGCAACCAGCAATTTTTTAGCAATGGCTAATGCTTTGGCTTGTTCACCTTCAATTTTGCCTTCAATTTTGCCTTCAATCTTACTGCGCTCAATACTTTCAAGAAGTAGCTTTTCTTGCTTCATTTTGAATTGCTCCCAGTTGTATTC
>JBAXMT010000242.1:0-3749 GCA_037134135.1 Methylococcaceae bacterium
TTTTTCACTGGAGTTAATAAGATGACAATAGCATGGGATAACCGTTTTAATGTAGGTCACAGCACAATTGATGCAGAACACAAAGCACTTTTGATGATTATTAACTCCATTGAACTGGCGTTACGTCATCCAGACGATAAAGAGGCATTGTTATATTTTTTCAATTTATTGTATGAAACAGCAATAGACCATTTTCGTTACGAAGAAGAATTGCAAATCAAACATTCTTATCAGCATCAGCAAACGAATGCCGATGGACATAAAAATTTGATTATTGAATTAACGCGAATTATTGATGAGATTCGCACAATTACAGAACACGCAGTTATCAGCGAAGAAGATATGCTTTCATTACGCAAACATGTCAGTTTCTTAGCTAAAGGTTGGTTATTAGCACACGTTGTACAAGAAGATTTAAAAATGAAAGGGTTCATTGCAGATAAGTATTAAACAAATTTGCATTTGAGATTTTTAAGTAGTGGAGGAAGGTAGCAGATGAGTAATGAAATAGAATTTATCAGTGGTTTAACATTTAAATTCAGCGACGATCGAATGAAAGTTATTGCTGTTATTGAACCCTGTGAAAATAGGATTGAATTAACAGTTAATAAAATCCAACAATGTTTGGCAGAGACACCTTTTCGAGCTTTGTATATTGACGAATTTTCAATTGCTAAATTAGCGGTTCATTACAATGCCGCATCTCCTGAACAAAACGTTGAATTTGAAATCGGTGAACGTCGTGATGCCACTTGTGACATTTATGTTTCAGACGACAAAATGAAAGCGAGATTAATTTTAACGCCTAATTTTGGCGGTCGAGTTCTTAGACGCGAAACCATTCAAAAATTGATTGTCGATAAAAACATTGTTTTTGGAATTATTAACGCCGATTTTTTTAATTCAATGATTGAAGAAACAACGGAAAAAGGCGAAGCAGCTGAATTTATCGTTGCCGAAGGACTTCAACCTATTGATGGTGTAGATACAAAATTTGAAAGTTTAATTGTTTCTCCAACTCACACTCGTGAACCGCAAATTGATGAACACGGTGAAATCAATTATCGTGAATTAGGCGATGTACTGATAGTTCATAAAGATGAAGTTCTAATGCAACGCATTCCACCAATTCCAGGTATTCCTGGTCGTAATGTTTTAGGTGAAGTGATAGAACCCAGTGGTGGACTAGATATTCCGTTTTCATTGGATCAACGTGGAATTTATGTAAATCCCGAAGATGAAAACCAATTACTTTCAAACATTTCAGGACAACCACTTGTTATCCCGAATGGAATAGTTGTTTCCCCTGTTTTAACAGTTGATAACGTCGATTTTTCTTCAGGAAATATCCGATTCGATGGTTCTGTTGTCGTATTGGGTGAAGTTATTTCTGGAATGAAAGTTTATGCACTAGAAGATATTGTTGTTAATGGTAGCGTTGCCGATTCTCAACTCGAATGTAAACGAAATTTACTGATAAAAGGTGGCGCAACAGGAAATACCGAACTCATTGCGGGTGGCGATGTTATGGTTAAAGGTGGTGTTCAAGGGATTGAAAAAACACCTCATAATGCTTTTGCAGGAAAAGAGAAAAGAAGAATATCAAAAACAGCAGAATTACCACCAACTGTTGAAGTTGATAGACGAAAACCAATTAAATTTCCACACCCTACAAAAATAGCATCCCGTGGTTCGGTGTGTATTGGTTTCGCAGAAAATTTCAAAATAGATGCTGCTATTGATATTGTGGTGGATAAATACGTTATTAACTGTGAATTGATGTCGGCAAATAAAATTGTGATTGGCAGTAAAGGTGGAAGTAAAAAATCATCAATTATCGGTGGTATTACATGGGCATTGATGATGGTAAGAGCTAAAATTATTGGTGCTGACACAGGAATTAGAACACGAGTTCAAGCGGGAACAAATCCTTATATTCAAAGACAAATAGCAGAATTAAGAGATTTTCTAAATCAAAATGAAGATGAACAAGGCAATATCAAGAAAATTATAGATTGGCACACAAAAAATCCCGAAAAAAACGACGCTGATACGTCAGCAAGGTTGCATCACACATTGGGTAAGTTAATGATGGACGAAGCCACAAGTCGAGCAGAATTAAGTGAGATATTGGCAAACGTAAGTGTCATCAGTAATGCAAGAGTGTTTTGTGAACGTGGGGTTTATACAGGAACCGAAATTAAAATTAACAAAGCAATATGGAAAGCCGAGGAAAATCGCAGTAAAACCCTGTTTACGGCTGAACATCACAAAATGATTGTCGGCTAATTTTTTAAGAAATTATTTATGATAGATATTGCAATTACTACGCCTGCACTACTTTTCCCCGCGATTACCATTTTATTTTTAGCTTATTCCAACCGTTTTTTAACAATTGCGACACGCATTCGAGAAAAACACGCGGATTTCAATAAAACACATAGTCCAATCGCCCAAAAACAAATTGCCAGTTTTCGCCGCCGACTTCGTTTTATTGTCGCGATGGAACTGTTTGCGGTGTCAGGTATTATTAGTTGCACCGTAGCGATGGGTTTTATCTTTTTTAATTTACAACTGGGGAATTTTGCTTTTTGTATCAGTATCGTATTTATTACCTTGTCACTGTTTGCATCAATAATTGAATTATTATTGTCTACAAAAGCATTAAATATCGAGCTTGAAGATATGGAGCAAAATTGACGGTTTGTAGCAGTTAGGATTTGCGGCGTAAATAAGCAAACCAATACACAAACCCTACGAATCCCGCGCCCCCCACGATATTGCCCAACGTCACGGGAATCAAATTATTCAGGACAAAGTTTGACCACGTTAACGTCGCGTAAGTGTCTAGCTGATGTCCTGACATAACGTCAAAAGCCCAAAATTCAGGCGACGCAAACTGCTTAATCCATAATCCCAACGGAATAAAATACATATTCGCGACGCAATGTTCAAAGCCAGCGGCGACAAAGGCTGTTGTGGGGAAAATAATCGCGAGAATTTTATCCGTCACGGTATGACCGCTATAACAAAGCCACATCGCCATACAAACCAGCGCGTTACACATTACGCCTAAAAAGAAAGACTGAACGGGATCGTAATTTGCTTTCGTGGTCGCAATATACAACGCGGTAAAACCAATCAAGCCTTTGCCAAATAAGTATTGTTTCGTGAGCAACATAATCACAACAGTGCCTAACGCGCCCACAAAATTGCCGATATACACAATGAACCAGTTGCGAAGCACTTGGGTGACAGTAACTTTTTTATTCGCGCACGCCATGACAATCAAAATGTTGCCCGTGAATAATTCTGCACCCGCCACCGCCACCAAAATCAAACCGACACAGAAAACTAGCCCGCCCAACAAACGATTCACACCAAAAGGTAACGCTGAACCGCCCGCCCAAACGGTGGTTGCAAACATCGACCCAATCGCAACAAAAGCTCCCGCCAGAATCGCCAACACAAATATCGTCAGCGCATCCATTTGCGCTTTTTTAATGCCGATACTTTCCGCTTTATTTGCAATCTCCGCTGGCATGAGCGAATCGAGTGAAAATTCCGCGTGATGCACTTTTTGATTATTTTGTGTTTCGTTCATGGTGTGTGGCTCATTTTTTAGCAGGTAAATAATCCGCGTTTTTGAAATTGTCCGATGACACGATTAAGTAATTCGGGCGAAGGCGGCGACACGTCTTTTAAGTGAAAATTTAAGCCTAAATCATCCCATTTATGTTCGCCCATTT
>JBAXMT010000243.1:0-3747 GCA_037134135.1 Methylococcaceae bacterium
CCACCACAATCGCCCCGCAAATACCCCGCTGGCATCGTCATAAACAATGACTTGTGTTTGATTTGTAATTCCCCATGCGCCTAATTTTTCAGCCAACACTCTAAAATCTGGCAAGGGGTGACGACCTGTGAAATCGGTAATTTGTGAAGATAAATCGTTGTCTAAATGCGCGTATCTGGCATTCGGAATGTGTCCGTGCTGATAAGCGTTTTTGCCCTGTTCAGGATTGGCTAATGAAAAACGGCAATCCACAATAACCCAATCAGGTTGATACAAATTTAGGTTCAATGTTTCTGCTGAAATTAACGTATTAAATGTCATTTTAAGCCGCCCCCAAAAAAGGATAATCGGTGTAACCCACTTCGCCACCTAAATAGAAATTTTCTGGCTTTAGCGTATTCAACTCCGCACAGCTTTTGATTCGGGCAGGAAAATCAGGATTCGCAATAAAATTCGTTCCAAACGACACCGCATCAAGTTTTCCTGCTGTAACAGCTTCTTCCGCTTCTTTTGCGTCATAACCCATGTTGCCAATCAGCACGCCTTTGTAATTTTTACGAATGGGTGTTAAAACGTCGCCTGTTTGTTGTTGATAAAAATCGGCACGCATAACGTGTAAATATGCTAAATTAAAATCATTAAGGCGTTTTGCCAACCATGTTGAAAGTGCAACGGGGTCACTGTCTATCATGCTGTTGAAACTATTCAATGGTGAAATCCTTATCCCCACTCGGTCACTTCCCCAAACATCACAAACGGCTTGCAATACTTCCAGCGTTAGACGCGCACGATTTTCAATCGAACCACCGTAAATATCGGTACGTTGATTTGAACCATCACGCAAAAATTCATCAAGTAAGTAACCATTTGCACTGTGTACTTCAACACCGTCAAAACCTGCTGATTTAGCGTTTTCAGCGGCTTTTTTGAATCCATCAACGATGCTTGGCAATTCTTCAAGTGATAATTCGCGTGGCACAACATACGGTTTCATGCCTTCTGGAGTGAAAACTTCGCCATTTGTTATTGCAATCGCACTCGGAGCAACAGGTTGTGCGCCGTCACTTAATAATGGATGACAAGCTCTTCCGCCGTGCCAAATTTGCAGAAAAATTAACCCTCCTTTTTCATGCACTGCGTCGGTGACTTCTTTCCAGCCTGCAACTTGTTTATCAGAATAAATTCCAGGTTCCTTCCAAAACGCCGAATTACCCTCTATTGCCATTGTGGCTTCAGCGATTATAAGCCCCGCACTAGCGCGTTGAGCATAATGCGTTGCCATTAAATCGCTAGGAATATGATTTTCAGCGGCACGGCAGCGCGTCAATGGAGCCATTAGAATTCTGTTTGGTAAGGTGATGGCACCTAATTTTAGCGGTTCAAATAATTTCATTTTTAGAATCTCAAGGTTTTTAACATAGCTTTTAAAGTGAGAGGATTTTGTAATTCTTTAATTTCACGCTCGATGTCTTTAAGAGATTTTTTGAGTTCTCGAATGTCATGTGAAAGCGACTTTAAAACATCGTCGGGCGTTAATTTTTCCCAAGGTGGTAAATTAAGCATCATACGAAATGGAAACTGAATTCCGTTAATTTCGTCCAACAATTCTTCCAGTTGTCCTTCTAAAACTTTATTAAAATGTTTCAGTTTATCTTCGGCAATTGTATTTAAGTTGGATTGGTCAATTTGTTCAAGTTCAAGCTGTAACGCCAGCAACTGCAACAAATCTTTTTTCTTATATGCCTCATTCACACGTTGCATTAACTTGGTTTTGCGTTCACGTTCTGCTTCGTCGGGTTCACGGTCTGGATGCAGCACAGCCACTAATTTACGAAACACTTCTTGAATAGATTTACTCGCGTTTTGGGCTTCTTCTTTTTCACGCGCTTCTTTTTCAAGTTGTTTAGCGGTTTTTTTACGCGGAGTACGTTTTGATTCTTGGTGTAATTGGCTTTCTTGTTGTGCTTGGAATCTTTTTTGCAATGCTTCATTTACGGTTTCAATTGAACTGAAATCTATATCATCCATTTCAAAACCAAACATTTTTTCCATCAACGATTTCATGGAATTGGTCATATCGGCTTCAATTTCTTCTGCTTCCGTGTCGAAATCGGTGTGATTGTAGCGGTTGTAAATTTCTTTCAGTTCGTCCATGCCTTCTTGTATTAACTCCGCTGCCATGTCACAAATCAGAGCTTTGAGTTTGGCTTTATCGGTTTTTTTGAAGAAACTGTCACCGTGCGCCCTGTCGAGTAAATACACCATTTCAGCACGCGCTTGATTGAATGAATCGAGTAGCGGCTGATGCTCACTATTAACGCGCTGTGAAATTTTTGTTTTGGAGTTTTCCCAGTCCACCAAAATCTTTTTTTGTGCATCGATTTTTTTAATCAGGCTATTAAATTTCTTTTGTGCTTTCGATAAAACGGCTTTTTCTTCTTTGTGTTTAATGTGAACGATTTTTGACATAATTTTAAATCTTCTCGTGGTAAATTTTTGCAACTCTTTGATAAAACCATAATGGTCTGCTCAAAATAATCACAAAGGCAATCACTGGCGTGACGGGAACGGGTGCAATATCCACAATGAATAGGCACAGTAAAAATAGAAACGTCTTTTTTCTTATGGTCGCTTGTTCGGCAACGTTTATTTCAAAATTGAAAGGCTGGTTTTCATACAGTTTACAAATCAAGTTACGAAACCAAATTGGACGTTTTAAAACAACATACATACCGATTAAACAACCAGGTGAAACGGGTCCAAAGCCGATAATCGCAAAGACCGCGAAGACAGAGAGGCATTTAATTTGTGCGGCATTCATCTAATGCCAACCACCATATTGTGATGTTGGATCGCCACGAAAACCTGCGCTGGTTTTATTTGCATCAGGCGTGTGAACACTATCACTGGCAGCTAAAATCATATTTTTTCGGGTGTAGCCGCCTAACGATTTAGCTTTCGCCGCAATGTTGGTTGTGAATGAATTGATGTCGTAATTGGTTACGTCCGCGTCAACGACTACTGAAATGAAATCACCCGATTGCAACACGATAGGTAATTTTGTTTGGGTAGGAATTTCAAGTTTATAGCGTCCATTTTCGACTGCCACTGATGCAATGAGATTATTGGATTCATCCATCGCTTTCACTTCACTTGAATCACTTGCTACTTTGCCTATCAGTAACACAGAAGTTGTGGTGAATTGTGCCGTTTTTGAAATGGCTGGTTTTGATTGCTGCATATCGTTGCAGGCTGTTACTAGCAGAGCTGCAAAAATGGTTACGAACAAGCGGTTTTTGGGTCTAATTTTCATAATGTCCCCATGTCAATGACAAAACGATATTTCACATCATTTTTCAGCATTCTTTCGTAAGCTGTATTGATGTAATCCATTGGAACCAGCTCAATTTCTGACACGATGTTATTTACCGCACAAAAATCCAACATTTCTTGCGTCTCAGTAATGCCACCAATGAGCGAGCCAGCTAATTGCCTACGTTTAAAGATGAGATTAAATACTTCTGGTGAAGGATGCGGTTCTTCTGGTGCGCCGACTAAAACCATTGAACCATCACGTTTTAGTAATTGAAGGTAAGCGTTTAAATCATGCGGCACTGATACGGTATTGATGATTAAATCAAGTTGGTTGAGGTAGCTTTGCATTTGATTAGCATCTGTTGATATACAAACTTCATGTGCGCCTAATTTTTTGCCATCTTCAACTTTGCTCGGTGACGTGGTGAACAA
>JBAXMT010000244.1:0-3734 GCA_037134135.1 Methylococcaceae bacterium
GGTCTTGAAATTCCTATACCTGAAGCTGTTTGATTTCATAATGAGAATTGCTGGCACGACATCCTAATGTTGAAGATGATGTCGTAATTTATGCAGGGGCAACAATTTTGGGGCGAATTACTATCGGTCGTGGTTCAGTCATTGGTGGAAATGTTTGGCTCACGCATAGCGTTCCACCCGAAAGTAACATTACGCAAGCGTTGCTACGCAGTGAATTAACCGCTTAAAGCTAACAAACTGATTTAATTGGATATTTCATGGTCACTAAAGATAGATTAAAAACAGAAGTCATTCGATGCCCAAAATGTAAATCATCTTCTTATATTAAAGACGGCATTATTCACGAAAAACAAAGAGTTAAATGCAAGGAGTGTAATTATCGCTACACCGTTTTGGAACGCGGCTTAGGAAATGAAATTCGCAGACAAGCCCTACAATTATATCTGGCTGGTTTGGGATTTCGTTCAATTGGACGGCTACTCAAATGTAGTCATGTCACGATTGCACAATGGATTAACGAACATGGTGACACCATTAAATCAATTCGTGCTTCATCTGAAATAAACGTTATCAAAACAAATGATTTGCACGCTTACATTGAAAATAACCATAAAGTTGTATTGGTGTTCGACATACAAAGTGACAGTGCATCTCTGTGCATTCCTATTACCCCTAAAGAACAAAGATAATGTTCGCTTTTTTAAACCTATACCAATTTACCAGCTGTAGCTAATTGATTGATTTTAAATGACTGTGATTTGACGATTGTTTAAAATCTATTGAAAACTATAAAAGTAAAAAGCCGTATTTTTTCAAATCTAACTATTCAAAAGGAAACAAAAATGTCTGATATTCATGAAGCACACACAGCGTTAGGCGATGTTGCCGCGCGTACTTTATCGAACGCAACAAAAACCGTCCCAATGCTTTCAACCATCACACCACGTTGGTTGACGCATTTGTTGCAATGGGTTCCTGTTGAAGCAGGTATTTACCGTGTCAACAAAGTGAAAAATGAAGCAAATTTAGCGGTGGATTGTTCAAGTTTAGACGAAAAAATCTTACCGCAAACATTTGTGGACTATGAAGAATGGGGTCGTGAATACCGTTTGAATGCAGTCAATACAGTGCTTGACGTTCACACTCGTGTTGCCGATTTGTACAGTAGCCCACATAACCAAACGAATGAACAATTACGTTTAACAATCGAAACGATTAAAGAACGTCAAGAAAGCGAATTGATTAACAACGCTGAATATGGCTTGTTAAATAACGTTGCACCGAATTTTAGAATTCAACCGCGCAATCCATTAGGTTCGCCAACCCCAGATGATTTAGACGAATTGATTGCAAAAGTGTGGAAAGAACCTGCGTTTTTCTTGGCGCATCCACAAGCAATTGCTGCGTTTGGTCGTGAAGCTACTCGTCGTGGCACACCGCCACCAACTGTGAGTTTATTTGGTTCACAATTCATCACATGGCGCGGCATTCCGTTAATTCCTTGCGATAAAGTTCGCGTCGTGAACGGAAAAACTAGCATCTTGTTATTACGCACAGGCGAAAGCCGTCAAGGTGTTGTCGGTTTGTATCAACCGAATTTAACAGGCGAATTAAGCATGGGCTTGTCGGTACGTTTCATGGGCATTAACCATAAAGCTATCGCGTCTTACTTGGTATCGCTTTACTGTTCACTCGCCGTATTGACTGAAGACGCGCTCGGCGTGTTAGAAAACGTCAACGTAGGCAACTATTATGACTATAAATAATCTTACGCCTGAGTATTCAACAGATATTGCGGCGATGGAAAAGCAATTGACGCAACTTGCGAATCAAATTTTTTCTGAATTGCCAAATTGTGACGGCTCACGTTTGGGGCTTGCGACGAATGCCGCATCGCAAGCTGGCATTCCTGCTGATTTGCCAAAGGCGTTGCAACAATTCGCAACACCAAATGCAAGCAGTTTCACGCCGCCGCAACATTTTGATATTCCTGCTGATGCGGATTTACAAAAATTAGCGGGAGCGCAAAACGTTTCAGGTTTTACGCCAAATAGTTTGTCGTCAGCGCGTCAACCGATTCCAAGCGAATTTAATTTGCCGCAAGAAGCACAAATTCAAAAATTGATTACACCGCGTAGCTTGCCCGTTGATATTGCAAGTTTGAGTTCGCAAAGTTCGTCGTTTTATTTTTTGAATGACGTGAAGACCTTTGAGCAACCGCAGTCGCTTTACACGCCACAATCGCATCATAGCGCGTTTGATATTCATGCTGTGCGTCGAGATTTTCCAATTTTGAATGAGCGGGTGAACGGGCATCAATTAGTTTGGTTCGATAACGCGGCTACGACACAAAAACCGCAGGTTGTGATTGATAGAATTTCGTATTTTTATGAACACGAAAACTCGAACATTCATCGCGCGGCACACGAATTGGCAGCACGTTCAACCGATGCTTATGAAAAAGCGCGTCAAACAGTAGCAAAATTTATCAATGCGCCGTCACCTGACAACATCATTTTTGTACGCGGCACGACTGAAGCGATTAACTTAATTGCAAAAAGTTGGGGTGTGCAAAACATTGGTAAAGACGACGAAATTGTCATTACTTGGCTTGAGCATCACGCGAACATTGTGCCGTGGCAACAATTGTGTGAAGTAACTGGCGCAGTTTTACGGGTCGCACCTGTTGATGATAATGGTCAAGTTTTGCTTGATGAATATCAAAAATTGCTCAATGCAAAAACAAAACTCGTGTCATTTACGCAAGTTTCAAATGCGCTCGGCACAATTACACCAGCTCATGAAATGATTGATTTAGCACATCGTGTTGGCGCGAAAGTGTTGCTCGATGGCGCACAATCGGTGTCACATATTTCTGCTGATGTGCAAAGTTTGGATTGTGATTGGCTGGTTTTTTCAGGTCATAAAATCTTCGCCCCAACAGGCATCGGCGTTGTTTATGGCAAAGCTGATTTGCTTGAAGCAACACAACCTTGGCAAGGTGGCGGCAATATGATTGAAGATGTGACGTTTGAACACACACGCTATCAACCTGCCCCTGCAAAATTTGAAGCAGGAACAGGAAACATTGCTGACGCTGTGGGTTTAGGTGCTGCGTTGGAATATGTGCAAAAAATTGGTATTCAAAACATTGCCGTTTATGAACACGATTTATTGGCGTATGCGATGGAAGCCTTGCGCCGAATTGATGGGCTAACACTCATCGGCACAGCGAAAGAAAAAACTAGCGTGTTGTCGTTTGTGTTGAAAGGTCATACAACTTCTGAAGTCGGTGAAGCATTGAACAAAGTAGGCATTGCGGTTCGTTCAGGACATCATTGCGCCCAACCGATTTTGCGTCGTTTTGGTTTAGAAGCGACAGTTCGTCCATCACTTGCGTTTTATAACACGCATGATGAAGTTGACCACTTGGTTAACACAGTTCGTAAAATCAAAAGCGGTTCTTCGTTTTAAAAATAAGGTCGATTGCGTGTAAATTTCAAACCCAATCGACCTTTCCAAATCGAATTTTTAGATATTATTATCGAAATTCATCGTTTCATTTCTATGTAAATTTTCTTTATTATTCAAAACAATACAATTTACACAAGGAAATAAAAACTCATGAGCCAAAGTCGCATCATGCCCGCTTTTAAACCAACTATTAGCTTTACGCTACTTTATTTAAGTTTGGTCGTTTTGATTCCACTTAGCACGCTGGTGTTTAAAAGTTT
>JBAXMT010000245.1:0-3729 GCA_037134135.1 Methylococcaceae bacterium
ACAACGCCCGCATAAGGAATTGGCAACGGAATCATGATTGATTTTTTAAACGGTGCAACACCTGTTTCAACCACAAATAACACATCGCTTTCGTTAGACGTTGCGATGAATGGTGATGTTTGAACAGGAGCAGAAATCGGTGCGACAGCAACTTGTTGTACCGATTTACCTTTTTTGCCTTTCTTTTTAGATTTTTTTATTGGTGTTTTGACTTCAGGCAATGCTTGCGGCTCTTGTTGTGCAACTGCTGTTAGTACCGATTTTACAAATGTTGCAGCGCGTTCATCGATACCTGCTAAACCATCTTTTAAAACGCTTAAACTTGGTTGCAACTCAATAGCCGTGCGATAACTTGCCGCTGCCAAACTTTCTTCGCCCGCTGCTTCATATAAGAAACCCGATAAATAATGACTAAACGCATTTTGATAGCCATTTTTTAAATTGGTGACATCTGGACTGTTAAGCGTAGCAATCGGATAACCTTTTAAATCTTCCGATTTTGTTTTGTATCCTTTTTCTTTCGCTGTATTTTCTGCTTCGTCGATGTCTTTTTCATGCAGGGTTTTAATCAAATTTTCACGTTCCCACGTTTTTTTAATTTCAACCAAAGCATCTTCTGTTTTACCCGCCGCTAAATATGCCAGCGCAAGACGTGTTGAAAGCATGACTTTCTCATAATCTTCACCATCGTAACGGCGTAATTTATCATTCACGACAACAGAGCCAACGGCTTGACCGACTTTCGCGCCGCTGATTTTTGCTTCACTTTCCCATTGCGCGATGATTTTATCGGCTTCTGTCCAAGTTGCAATCGTGTCTGGATACAGTTTTTTCAAACGCTGCAACTCGCCTTTTTCCATGAAATAAAGCAAATCTTTATCTGAACCCGTTTTAGCTTCATGTTCAGTAATGGCTTGATCAACTTGCCCCGTCGCAATGCTTGAAACAAGCGTTTGCGTTTCTGAATTGTAAGATCTAAATGTCGCGCAACCATTTAAAGTTAAAAATGCAGCAAATAGAGCATAACTTCTTTTTTGTTTCATAAGCGTTACCTAAAAATTATTTTATAAGGAGGGCGATTATGTTCTTGCAAATGGGCAAACTCAAGCTAATTCAAGTTAAATTCTGGCATAGCGTTCAAACTTTTTCTTGCCATAAAAATTGACCAATTCAACAGTGATATTATCTTCGGCAGCGGATTCTAAAAATTCTTCAATCACTTCTAAAATATCGTAATCTACAAAATCCGTTTTCGACGCATCGATTATTACAGTGCTGTTTTCAGGGATTTGTAAAATGAATTTGCGAAGTAACGCTTTGTTTAAAAATGACACGTCTTTGTTAAAAGATAATAGATAATTCAAATTGTCTTTTGAAAGCGTAATCGCGGCTTGATAATTGGCTTTTATAACAAAAAACAAACCAATCACCACCCCAATTACCATACCTTTTAATAAATCCGTTACTAAAATTGCCACAATTGTTATTGCAAACGGTAAAAACTGACTCATCCCTTTTTTATAAAAACGTTTGAATACGCTAGGATTTGCGAGCTTGTAGCCCGTGTGTAATAAAATCGCTGACAAACACGCCAGTGGAATCATGTTTAAAAATTTAGCTAAAAACATCACACTTAACAGCAACCATATTCCGTGTAAAAAACATGAAACGTATGTTCGTCCACCTGAGTTAATGTTTGCTGCACTTCGTACAATGACTGCTGTCATTGGCAAACCACCGAGTAATCCACTGACGATATTTCCTACGCCTTGCGCTTTGAGTTCTCGATTTGTGGGTGCGATACGTTTCAATGGATCAAGTTTATCGGTTGCTTCCAAACTCAATAACGTTTCCAAGCTGGCAATAATGGCGATAGTCGCAGCAACAACATAAGTCTGTGGATTGGTTAAATACTGAAAATCAGGAAAAATGAAATTATCGAAAAATTCTTTTGGACTATTTGTAATCGGTAGGCTGACTAAATGTTTCGCACTAACGGCAAAGTCTGGCGCGAATTGCATCGCCCATTCATTAAAACCAACACCCCAAATAACAGCAATTAACGGCGCAGGAATAAATTTTAGAATGGGGTGGCTTTTAAAAAATCCCCAACCAATTAAAATCAACAATGCCACGCTACTGATAATGACTGCACCTAATGAAATGGCACTAAATGAATCGAATAATTCTAAAAAACTCGATTCAGCCGTTTCTTGCATATAGCTTTCGTCGCCTTCATAACTCGTGTCATAGCCTGTCGCGTGTGGGATTTGTTTAATAATTAAAATTAAACCAATTGCGGCAAGCATCCCTTCAATCACTGCGGAAGGAAAAAATGCACCGATAATACCAG
The DNA here is from genome assembly GCA_037134135.1 of Methylococcaceae bacterium. Taxonomy (GTDB): domain Bacteria; phylum Pseudomonadota; class Gammaproteobacteria; order Methylococcales; family Methylomonadaceae; genus UBA10906. The sequence goes on from JBAXMT010000245.1 coordinate 2,354, forward strand.
CGCGTAAATAACCCAATGCCAGTTGAAAAATACCTGCTAAAACTACTGCAACCAATAAACCTTGAAAACTGCCCAGTTTTTCAATAGCAGTAAAAACAATCACCGTTAAACCCGCAGCAGGTCCAGAAACACAAAGTTGCGAACCACTCAACATTGAAACCAAAAGCCCACCAACTAATCCAGCGATGATTCCTGAAAACAAGGGCGCACCCGAAGCTAATGCAATTCCTAAACATAATGGTAAGGCGACTAAAAAAACCACTAATGACGCTGGTGCATCGTCTTTTAAATGCTTTGAATAATACTGAATGTGTTTATGAATCATGGTGGTAAAACTCCGTTATTTAGTGGTTTTTTTGTTTTTTAACGCTTTCTGGCATCAATGAAGAATGATGATGCTCAATTAACCATTGGTCATCATCGTATTCATAAACGAATGAGTAACGCGCAGGAACTTCTTTGATTTTGCCATTTTTTTCGTGAAGTGTGAAAGTGTAAAGTCCTGTATCTGACGCAGTATTGCAACCAATACTGATGCTGCGCGAATCAATTCTCCCTTGAGGCTTTTTTTCTAAGAAATGCACAAAATAATCTTCGATTTTTTCGTGTGTTGGACGCACTTCGTTTGAAAGTGTCGCTAATAAAACCGCATCATGCGCGTATAAAGAAGCAACATTTTCGGCATTTAATGTTGCAAGTGCGGCATTCCAAAGATCAAATAAAGCGGCAATTTCGGCTTCGGTTGTTTTTACACAAGGTATGGTGTTGTGCGTTTCCGCGTGGGGATGTACAAAAGCTGGTTCTGCTTGCACAGAAAATGAAGTCGCGGAGAAAATAGCTAAAACAGTAAATATCTTTTTCATAATAATTCCAAATTGGTGGGTAGAAAAAAGGCGATTTAAAAATCGCCTTATGTTTTAAATTGCTTGTTTGATTCTATCAAGAGCCGTTTTTAAATTTTCCATACTGGTGGCAATCGAAAGCCGAATATGCCCCGCCGTTCCAAATGCTGAACCTGGAACTAATGCTACACCCGCTTTTTCAATCAAATAATCTGAAAACGCCAAATCGTCATCAATGCCGTCTAAACGTTCAAGTAATTTTTCAATGTTCGGGAAAACGTAAAATGTGCCATCGGTTTCAACGCATTCCACACCGTCAATCGTGTTCAATTCAGCAACCACAAAATCATGGCGTTTTTTGAATTCGACGCACATTTCAGCAATGAAACTTTGATCGCCTGTTAATGCGGCAAGCGCAGCATATTGTGAAATCGACGTTGGATTCGACGTGCTTTGTGATTGAATCGTACACATTGCTTCAATCAATTTTTCATTTCCCGCCGCATAACCAATTCGCCAGCCTGTCATCGAATA
>JBAXMT010000246.1:0-3693 GCA_037134135.1 Methylococcaceae bacterium
TTTATTTAAGTTTGGTCGTTTTGATTCCACTTAGCACGCTGGTGTTTAAAAGTTTTCAACTTAGTTTTGACGATTATTTGAATATCATCACAAACAAACGTGTGGTAGCGGCGTTTCGAGTCAGTTTTGGTACAGCGTTAGGCGCAGCGGTGATTGCGAGTTTCTTTGGTTTCATTGTGGCGTGGGTATTAACGCGCTACACCTTTTCGGGAAAACGATTTTTTCACGCTTTGATTGATTTACCTTTTGCACTTCCTACGGCTGTCGCGGGTATTGTGCTGGCGACTATTTTTCAACCAAGTGGAATGCTCGGTAAATTTCTCAAACAAAATTTCGATTTACAAATTGGTTTCAAACCCGCTGGTATTGTGGTTGCGCTAATTTTTATCAGCATTCCCTTTGTTGTGCGAACCATTGAACCCGTATTGCAAGAATTTGATTCGCGTATGGAAGAAGCCGCTTCAAGTTTAGGTGCAACGCGCTGGCAAGTTTTCACCAAAATTATTTTTCCCAACATTTTTCCAGCCTTGCTCACAGGTTTTGCGTTGTCATTTGCACGCGGTGTGGGCGAATACGGTTCAGTCATTTTTATCGCAGGCAATTTGCCTTATGTATCTGAAATTGTACCGTTACTGATTATCACGAAATTAGAACAATACGATATGCCAGGGGCAACCGCGATTGCGCTGACGATGCTGGTGATTTCATTTTTGCTGTTATTGCTGATTAACCTACTCCAACACTGGGTTCGCAAACGTTCTGGACAACTTTAGGATTATTTATGAGTGCTACTATTTCAAGAACTGTGCATCAATCAACGCTCGATGATGCAAATTGGGTACGCTGGAGTTTAATTACGATTGCGCTTGGGTTCATCATTTTATTTTTATGCGTGCCGTTGGCATTAGTGATTATTCAAGCATTTGCAAAGGGATTTGATGCCTATTTATCCGCATTAAGCCAGCCAGATATGCAAGCAGCTATGCGTCTGACATTACTTACCGCGTTAATTACCGTGCCATTAAATACCGTTTTTGGTGTTGCGGCAGCATGGGCAATTACACGCTTTGAGTTTCGTGGAAAAAATCTGTTGATTACGTTGATTGATTTACCGTTTTCAGTATCGCCTGTAATTTCAGGGTTAATCTTCGTCTTGCTCTTTGGCACACAAGGTTGGATGGGCGAATGGTTTTTGGAACACGATATTAAAGTTATTTTCGCTGTGCCTGGAATTGTTTTAGCAACGTTATTTATTACCTTTCCATTTGTCGCACGGCAGCTAATTCCATTGATGCAAGAAATGGGCAGTGAAGAAGAGGAAGCGGCTTTGTCATTAGGTTCTAGTGGTTGGAGAATGTTTTTCTTAATCACATTGCCAAACATCAAATGGGCGTTGCTTTATGGTGTTTTGCTTTGTAATGCTCGCGCAATGGGCGAATTCGGCGCAGTATCAGTAGTTTCGGGACATATTCGCAGTTTAACAAATACCTTACCTTTGCACGTTGAAGTCAGCTACAACGAATACGACAGCGTTTCAGCTTTTGCTGGTGCATCGATTCTAGCAGGACTTGCCGTTGTGACATTGATTCTAAAAACGTTTTTAGAATGGAAACAAAAAAATGAACGTGCAACCGCATCACTTTAAACAAACGAGTAAAAAATTATGAGCATCGTACTTTCAAATATCAGCAAAAACTTTGGCGATTTTTCCGCGTTACACGATATTGATTTGGAAATTCCCGAAGGTGAATTAGTCGCACTTTTAGGACCTTCTGGCTGTGGAAAAACCACCCTTTTACGCATTATCGCAGGGCTGGAACAAACCGATAAAGGGCAGATTTTATTAAATGGTGAAGATAAAACTCAACACCATGTCAGTCAACGTGGCATTGGGTTTGTATTTCAACATTACGCACTGTTTCGCCATATGACGGTTTTCGACAATGTGGCATTTGGAATGCGCGTGAAAGACAAAAAAGTACGTCCAAACGAAACTGTTGTGCGAAATAAAACACACGCATTGTTAGAACTTGTGCAACTGGATTGGCTACACAATCGTTTTCCTGACCAACTTTCAGGCGGTCAACGTCAACGTATTGCATTGGCAAGAGCTTTGGCAGTTGAACCGTCTGTTTTATTGCTTGATGAACCATTTGGTGCGTTAGATGCCAGCGTGCGAAAAGACTTGCGGCAATGGTTACGCAATTTGCATCATGAATTAAATGTCACCAGTATTTTCGTAACGCACGACCAAGAAGAAGCCATGGAAGTGGCTAGTCAAGTCGTTGTTTTAAATAAAGGACGCATTGAACAACAAGGTTCACCCGCAGATATTTATGATTATCCAGCGAATGCGTTTGTATCGAAATTTATTGGTCAAACTAACGAATTTCAACTTTCACATTTTTCTTCAGACTGGTTTCAACAAGTGGGTTTGCCAATCGCTAAAGATATTAGCCCGACTTCTGTCGCGCACGTTCGACCACACGATATTGAAATTACAAAATCGACAAACGATACGCCTGTAACACTAAAAGATTGGCAACATTTAGGCGCGTTAATTCGGATTGAATTGACCAAGATTTTACCAAATGGCAATCAAAAAGCCGTTTTTGCTGAAATGCCAAATGAACAATTCAAACGTTTGCAACTGAATCGCGGTGATAAAGTGGATTTGAAAATTCGTCATGCCCATTGGTTTCATTGATTATGAATTTAAGTCAAATTGAATTACTTCGCGTTTTACAAGAAACAAATTTTAGCTTGTCGCAAGCCGCTGAAAAAATGCACATTGTGCAATCCGCCGTCAGTCGGCAATTGCAATTATTTGAAGCTGAAATCGGTTCACCGTTATTTGAACGTCACGGCAAAAAATTGATTGCGATGACTCCGTTAGGGCTGCGAATTCTTGACGAAGTGAATGTGATCAACCAAGCAAAATCAAACATTCAAGCGTTAGCGGCAGATTATCTTGATAGCAGTCACGGCGTGTTACATATCGCGACGACGCATACGCAAGCGAAGTATTTTTTGCCAAAACCCATTTTACGTTTTCGAGAAAAATATCCAGGTGTGCGAATTTATATGGATGAAGCCTCGCCTGAACAATTGATTAACAAATTGCACACACATAAAGCAGACATTGCGATTTGCACTGAAAAAGTTGCTGATGATGCGTATTTAATTGTGAAACCGTGTTATGAATGGCATCACGTCGCATTGATGCCAAAAGGTCATCCACTTGCCGAAGGTAAAATTACACTGGATAGATTAGCGTCATTTCCAATTTTGACGTACAGTTTTGGTTTTACAGGGCGTTCAAATATCGAAACTGCATTTAAAAATTCAGCGAGTGAACTCGATATTATTTTATCGGCCGCAGATACAGATGTAATTAAAAGCTACGTTCGATTAGGTTTAGGCGTTGGTATTATTGCAGGTATGGCTTATGACGAAAAAATTGATACTGATTTTGTTGCCAGAGATTTATCACATTTAATTCCCAGTTCGAGAACCAAAATCGCTTATTTGAAAAATAACTATTTGCCGCTTTATGGGCAACATTTTATAGACGAGTTGGTTTTGGCTGCGGGAGAAATGAAATTTTGAGCATCATTATTTTAAGGAACAAAAAATGTTAAGGATTCAGTCAAAAACAATTTCCCGATTACCTGAGTTGAAATGAGATAATTT
>JBAXMT010000247.1:0-3675 GCA_037134135.1 Methylococcaceae bacterium
ATACTGGAGTAGTTCAGTTGCTGCATAAATTCCACACACACTTTTAATCGCACCCCTTCAACACCGTGCTTTTCGTGGAGAACTTTAAACATGAGCTTTGCAGAATTGATTGAGCAAATACAAACCCTTCCTGAAACCAAACAAGCAGAGGTTATCGACTTTGTGGCTTTTTTAGCAAAACGTAATCAAACACAGGTCGAAACGGATAACACGCTCTCAAATTCATCATTAGCCGAGTTAATTAGAAATCCGTTGCGGGTTAGTGAATTTACGCCTTTTAGCCGAGAAGACGCGAATGCCCGCTAAAGTGTTTGTTGATAGCAACATCTGGCTGTATTCTTTTGTCGAAAAAGATGACGATGACAGACATCAACAAGCGGCGGATTTCGTTCTAAGTTTGAGCAAACCTGTTATCAGTTCACAAGTGATTCGGGAAGTGTGCAGTAATTTGATTAAGAAAACGCGCCTCCCAGAACCGCAATTACAATCGCTGGTTAGTCGTTGGTATCAAACCTGTAACGTGATTTCATCGAATGAAGCGCAACACCTGTTAGCCTCAAAGTTGCGTGAATCTTATTCGTTTAGTTATTGGGATAGTTTGATTGTTTCGGCTGCGCTAGATGCGGGTTGTTCAACGTTATTCAGCGAAGATATGCAACATAAACAAGTGATTGAAAATTGCCTGACTATTATTAACCCTTTTGTGAAATCCTGACTTAATTGATGAACTCACCACACTTTCAATTCCTACAAGCCGAATGGTCGCTGTTATATGAATCAGCGATTAAAGCAGAGGCGTTGGCAAATACAGACGCTCGAACCAGTTGCGTCTATGTCCGTCGCACGTTGGAATTGGCAGTTGCATGGCTCTATAAACACGATGACGGTTTGCGATTGCCATATCAAGACAATTTAAGCGCGTTAATTCACGAACCCAGTTTTAAAGCATTAGTTGGTGAAGCACTTTTTAACAAAGCCAAACTCCTCAAAGATTTAGGCAATCTTGCTGTTCACAGTACCCGAAAAGTATCGTCAAACGATGCGCTGGCAGGTGTTCGGGATTTGTTTCATTTTTGTTATTGGCTCGGCAGAACTTACGGACGTACTTCACGACCAGAACCTAATTTGCAATTCAATCCTGCGTTATTACCTTCCGCAAGTGACGTTGCACCACAAACATTAGACCAACTTAAAAAATTAGAAAGTCAGTTACGCGAACGCGATGAAAAATTATCTGTGTTGCTATCCGATAAAGTTGCGCTTGATGAAGAACTCAAAAATTTACGCACCCAAATTGCAGAAGCTAAAAAAGAAAATGCCGCGCAACCTGATACTCACGATTACAGCGAAGCCCAAACCCGCGACTATTTCATTGACCTGTTGCTAAAAGAAGTAGGTTGGGAACTAGACGAAAAAAACTTTGAAATTGAAGTATCGGGTATGCCAAATAGTGCAGGTGTTGGTTTTGTAGATTATGTTTTATGGGGTGACGATGGCAAACCACTTGCACTCATTGAAGCTAAACGTACACGCAGTGACGCAAAAGTAGGACAGCAACAAGCAAAACTCTACGCTGATTGCTTAGAAGCGCAATATCAACAACGCCCTGTGATTTTTTATTCAAATGGTTACGAGCATTGGCTTTGGGACGATGCGAGTTATCCACCACGAGCTGTGCAAGGATTCTTCAAAAAACAAGAACTCGAATTGATGATTCTACGCCGCCAAAGCCGTAAATCGTTAGCCGATGCCAAAATCAACGAAGACATTATCGGACGCTATTATCAAACCCGTGCAGTGCGCCGCATTTGTGAAACGTTTGAAAAAGACAATCAACGCAAAGCCTTAGTTGTCATGGCAACAGGCGCAGGTAAAACACGCACAGTGATTGCGTTAAGTGATTTGCTTATGCAATCGAATTGGGCAAAACGAGTGCTATTTCTTGCTGACAGAGTGGCATTAGTGAATCAAGGCGTAAATGCGTTTAAAAAGCATCTAGCGGATTCATCGCCTGTAAATTTAGTAACCGATAAAAACACCGAAGGGCGCGTATTTTTTTCAACGTATCCCACCATGATGGGGTTGATTGATGAAGCCTTTGACGGACAGCGACGTTTTGGTGTCGGACATTTTGACTTAATTGTCATCGACGAAGCGCACCGTTCGGTTTATCAAAAGTACCGTGCGATTTTTGACTATTTCGATTCGTTTTTAGTTGGCTTAACGGCTACGCCAAAAGATGAAATTGACCGCAATACTTATGGACTTTTCGACCTTGAAAGTGGCGTACCGACAGATGCTTATACGTTGGAGGAAGCGGTTTCAGACGGGCATTTAGTCCCACCAAAAGCGATTTCCGTACCGCTCAAATTTCAACGTGAAGGCATCAAATACGATGAGCTTTCAGACGAAGAAAAAGAACAATGGGACGCACTCGAATGGAGTGAAGATGGCTCAACACCCGATGCGATTGATGCAACCGCGCTGAATACATGGTTATTCAACATCGACACCGTTGATAAAGTGCTGGCGCATTTAATGACCAACGGCTTGAAAGTCGCGGGTGGCGACAGATTAGGCAAAACCATCATCTTTACTAAAAACAACGACCACGCTGAATTTATTGCGGAACGTTTCAACGTTAATTATCCACACTACAAAGGGCAATTTGCGCGAGTTATTACCCATAAAACCGAATACGCTCAAAGTCTAATTGATGATTTTTCAAACAAAGACAAAATGCCACATATCGCTATTTCAGTGGATATGCTCGATACAGGCATTGACGTACCAGAAGTGGTCAATTTGGTGTTATTTAAAATCGTGCGTTCACGAACCAAGTTTTGGCAGATGCTCGGACGTGGTACTCGTTTATGCCCTGATTTGTTTGCACCCAGTGAAGATAAGCAGTTTTTTTATGTGTTTGACTATTGTCAAAACCTAGAATTTTTTAGTCAGAATCCTGATTTTGTCGATGGTTCAGCCATTCAAGGCATTAGCACGCGATTATTTAAAACCCGATTAGAAATTATCACTGCGTTAGACCAAGCATCAAAAGACAAGCCTAATTCCGAAGAACAACAGCTCAGAAACGAACTTGCTGAATCATTACATCAGCACGTTGCCGCAATGAATCTTGATAATTTCGTGGTACGAACCAAACGTCAAACTGTCGAAAAATACGCCCAGCAAGATATATGGCAAAATTTAGAAATCGATGATGTGAATGAGTTGTCGCAAAACATCGCTAACTTACCCACCGAACTTACTGACGATGATGAAGAAGCCAAACGATTTGATTTGTTAATGTTTCGCACGCAGTTGGCGGTCCTACAAGCCAAGAAAGATTTCAAAATCCTACGAGGAAAAATACAAACCATTGCAAGTGCGTTAGAATCGCAAGAAGCCATCCCTGCTATCAAAGCACAAATGCTCTTAATCCAAGAAATAACCAGTGATGAATGGTGGCAAGATGTCACCGTTACCATGTTGGAATCAGCTCGCAAAAAATTACGAGGACTGGTCAAACTCATCGAAAAAACACAAAAGAAAATTGTTTATACCAATTTTGAAGACGAACTGGGCGACGTTACTTTGATTGATTTGCCGAATGTTTCAAGCGGTATGAATCTAACAAAATTCAAAGAGAAAGCACGTCAATTTCTACGCGCCCAC
>JBAXMT010000248.1:0-3651 GCA_037134135.1 Methylococcaceae bacterium
GGGTCTTGAAATTCCTATACCTGAAGCTGTTTGATTTCATAATGAGAATTGCTGTATCAAAGCGGGTGGCGTTTCAGCAGGTTCAATGGGGCGCGATGATGGCGTAACATTTTGGGGCGCAGCATTTGACGGACATTTTCAATATGCGGCAGGCTTCTTTCGTGGATTAAGAGGTGGTGCGAATTCAGCTGACAATCCGTTATATGCCCAACGCTTTGCATATAACTTTTGGAGCGTTGAAAAAAATCCAGGTTATTACACATCAGGAACGTATTTTGGCAAAGGTGGCGATATTTTAACGTTGGCTGTTTCAAACCAATATCAAGAGAATGGGGCTGGAACAGCAACCGATTCAGGTAATTTTCGTGGCACAGCCGTTGATATTTTAATGGAAAAGAATTTGCCGAATAGCGGTGTTGTGACATTCAATGGTGAATATAAAAATTACGATATTACGAATGGTTACAGTATGGCTTCACGCATTGCAGGTGGTGGTTTTTCAATGTTTCAAGGTGATGCAGTTGATGTCAGTGGGATGTATTTATTTCCGCAAAAAATCTTGATTGGTCAAATTCAACCATTTGTGCGTTATGTAGATGTTGAACCAACAGCCAGTGCAGGACGTGATGTTTATGAAGCAGGGATGAATTACGTTATCGACGGACACAACGCAAAAATTTCATTGAGTTATCAATACGGCGATTTGATGACGAAAGGAATGGATTACAAATCGACCGCGAGCGGCGATAAAATCAACGCGATGAATGTTAATTTTCAATGGCAAATTTAGGAGTCAATCCAATGTCTTCATTTCAAAAAAGTCTAATGTATTCAGTCGCAGGATTGGTTGCACTCGCGTTATCATTTATTTTTTATGCTTTCACGCAAAACCAATTGAGTAAAGCGCATTCACAACGCTATGAATCGTATTTACTCGCTGATGAATTACGCCAATCTTCGGATGATTTAACGCGATTAGCACGAACTTACGTTGTTTCGCGTGATGCTTCGTATGAAAAGCAATATATGGATATTCTTGATATTCGTAACGGTAAAAAAGTGCGTCCCGAAAGTTATCATCGTATTTATTGGGATTTTGTCGCAGACGGTGGAAAATCACCGCGTGCAGATTCTAGTGTTACACGTCCGTTGCTCGATTTGATGAAAGATGTCGGTTTTACCGACGAAGAATTTGGCAAATTGAATGAAGCGAAAAAGAATTCAGATGGCTTGGTTAATACCGAAGTTGAAGCAATGGGTTTGGTGAAATTAACAGGTGAAAATGCTGAAATTGGCTACGCAAAAGCGCGTGAAATGATGCACGATAAAAAATATCACGCCGATAAAGCAAAAATCATGAAACCGATTGACGAGTTTTATGTATTGTTTGAAACGCGCACAGCTGAAGAAGTCGATTTTGCAAATTTGTTATCAAACATTGCGAAAGTATTATTTATTACAATCGGCGGATTTACGTTGTTTATGTTGCGTCGCACGTTTATCGCATTGAATGAAACCATTGGCGGTTCAGTTGAAGATGCTAGCAAATACATTAACTCGTTGGCTGAAGGTAATTTTTCAATTCAAATCAATACGAATAATAGCCATCAAAACAGCATTATTGCGTTAATCGCTGACATGAAAAACAAAGTGAATGCCGTGTTATTGAATACCAATTCAGTGATGAATAGCGTGGCGGTGGGTGATTTTAGTAAGCGCGTTGATGTTCAAGCGCGTAACGATTTGGATAAATTAAAACAAAACGTGAATGCCAGCATCGATAAACTTCAACAAACCATGACTGCATTAACAGACGTTATGCACGCATTGAGTCGTGGTGATTTCAGCAAACGTATTGATTCAAATGTGAAAGGTGAAGTTAAAACAGCGGTTGATGAAGCAATGCAATCGATGCAAACCATGCTCGGCGATATTGGACAAGTCATGAGTGGTGTTAAAAATGGTGATTTAACAAAACGAGTGCAAGCACAAGGTATGGGCGATTTAGCCACGTTAAAAAATAACATCAACCAAAGTTTAGAAACCACCGAAAAAAGTTTGCAGGATGTTTTACGCGTTGCGAATACTTTAGCAAAAGGTGATTTAACACAAACCATCAATACTGATTATGCTGGCTCGTTTGGCGAAGTGAAAGTTGGCATTAACGAAACGGTTAAAAATTTAAAGAGTTTAATTGCCGAAGTTCAAAATACCAGTGAAGTCATTGCGAATGCGTCGAGAGAAATTTCAGCAGGAAATAATGACTTATCTCATCGCACCGAAGAACAGGCTTCGAGTTTGCAACAAACCGCCGCGAGTATGGAAGAGTTGACCACGACAGTGCAACAAAATACGAATAACGCAAATAATGCAAATCAACTCGCGTTAGGTGCATCGAAAACGGCAAAACAAGGCGTGGTGGTTGTCAATAACGTGGTTAAAACAATGGCAACCATTAACGAATCGTCACATAAAATCGTTGATATTATTACCGTAATTGATGACATCGCATTTCAAACAAACATTTTAGCGTTAAATGCTGCAGTTGAAGCCGCTCGTGCTGGTGAACAAGGAAAAGGTTTTGCTGTAGTAGCTGTTGAAGTCCGTAACTTGGCGCAACGTGCCGCCAATGCAGCAGGTGAAATCAAACATCTCATTAGCGATTCGGTTGATACGATTTCAGACGGAAGTAAGCAAGTCGAACAAGCAGGTAAAACAATGGAAGATATTGTCAATGCGATCCAAAATGTTACGGTGATTATGTCTGAAATTGCATCTGCTTCAAGTGAACAAATGTCAGGAATTGATCAAGTTCATAACGCAATTACACAAATGGACGGTGTCACCCAACAAAACGCTGCGTTAGTTGAAGAAGCAGCGGCGGCGGCAGAATCACTCAGTGAGCAAACGCGGAATTTGGCGATTGAAATGGCGCATTTTAAAATACGATAAATTCTATTTTTGGCAAAAAAGTCAGTCGTAAAAGCACTGCTATAAAAATTCACACAGTTAAAACCAGAATCAAAATTGAAATCAGTCCCCCCAAAAAACCACCTAAACCTTTTTTGATTCTGGTAGTTTCGGTAGTAATGGCTTGGAAAATCAAAAATAGTTTTAGAAATAATCACAACGCTAAATTCCGCTTCTATTTTTAAAAATTCTTCGTGGGAGCTTCTCTTCTTTTGTTTAAGTTTGCTGGAAAATGGTTTTATACCTTTATATAGGCGGCTGAAATTAGCCTCTTTATCGATTATATACAGACCTGAACGTCCGTTCAGCTCTGTATAGTCATGTGTTAAAATTAGATTTTTGACGTGATAAAAATGGATAAACAAGCAATTGGTTACATTCGGGTCAGTTCTAAAATGCAGGGAAAATCAGGGCTAGGACTGGAAGCACAACAAAATGAAATCCAACGGTTCTGTGAAATCAACGACATTGCTCTGATGGATACGGCTATCGAAGTTCAAAGTGGCAAGGATGACATCAGCTCTCGTAAAGTTTTAACCTCAGCACTCGAACGCTGTAAAAAAGAAAACTGTATTTTGATTGTCAGTAAGCTCGATAGATTATCGCGTGATGTTCATGCGATTTCTGGATTGATGAAATTTGGTGTACCGTTTTATGTGACGCAGTTAGGTATGGATGTTG
>JBAXMT010000249.1:0-3647 GCA_037134135.1 Methylococcaceae bacterium
CAGAATTCCATGCTGTATTTTGCCATTTGCGCTAAATCAACGGTTTCATCAAATGCCACAATCCCGCCATGTCCCAAAACAGCCCAAATTGCAGTGAACGCTTCGTAATCGAGTGGTGTGTCAAATTGTGATTCTGGCAAATACGAACCTAAAGGCCCTCCAACTTGCACGGCACGAATTGGTTTTCCAGTTGCAGAGCCACCGCCAAAATCGTAAAGCACTTCGCGCAACGTCGCGCCAAATGCTAATTCAACCAAACCTGCGTGTTTTAAATTTCCAGCGAGTTGCAACGGCAACGTGCCGCGTGAGCGTCCCATGCCGAAGTCGCGGTAAAAATCGCCGCCTTTATCTAAAATAATTGGCACCGAAGCCAATGAAATCACGTTATTTACAACCGTTGGTTTGCCAAATAATCCGCTAATTGCTGGTAATGGTGGTTTGAAACGCACTAAACCACGTTTGCCTTCTAAACTTTCCATCAAAGACGTTTCTTCGCCGCAAACATACGCGCCTGCACCTTGACGAACTTCTAAATGGAAGTTGCGTCCGCTGCCTTGAATATTGTCGCCCAAATAATTTGCCGCTACTGCATTTTCAATCGCTTGATTTAAAATTTCGTAAGCGTGCGGATATTCAATTCGCAAATAAATATAACCTTGCGTTGCACCAACAGCCAAACCTGCAATTGTCATGCCTTCGATTAAAACAAGTGGGTCGCCTTCCATAATCATACGGTCAGAGAATGTCCCCGAATCGCCTTCGTCAGCGTTGCAAATAATATATTTTTGTTCTGATGGTGTATTTAAAACGGTGTTCCATTTAATGCCTGTTGGGAACGCTGCGCCACCACGTCCACGCAAACCTGAATCCGAAACGTGTTTCACAACGTCCGCTTGCGAAAGTGCCAGCGCATTTTTCAAACCACGATAACCATCATGTGCAACGTAATCTTCAACGCTCACAGGGTCAGTAATTCCGACACGCGCAAACGTTAAACGTTGTTGTTTTTTTAAATACGGGATTTCTTCGGTTAAACCTAAATTTAAGGCGTGCGAACCACCGTTTAAAAAATCGGCATCAAACAAACTTGAAACATCCGCAGTTTTCACTGCGCCGTAAGCAACACGACCTTTATCCGTTGCAACTTCAACCATCGGTTCAAGCCAATACATTCCGCGTGAGCCATTGCGAACTAAGTTGATTTCAATACCACGACTTTTCGCTTCTTGTGCGATAGCATTGGCGACACGTTCTGCGCCTAATGAGACGGCACTCGAATCGCAAGGCACATAAACTGTGATACTCATGCCAATTTCTCCTTCAGAATTTCGTCAAAGTCCGTGTTTAAAACGCGACCATAAACATCATTGCCAACTTGAATCGCAGGTGAACAAGCACAATTCCCTAAACAATAAACAGGTTCGAGCGAAAATTTTCCGTCTGCCGTCGTTTCGTGATAATCAATGCCAAGTGTGGCTTTGGCATGGTTTTCTAAATCTTTGCCACCCATCGCTAAACACGATTCTGCGCGACAAATTCGCACGGTTTTTTTGCCAGGCGCATGATCACGGAAATAATGGTAAAAACTAATCACGCCGTGGACTTCTGCGCGTGAAAGATTAAGCGCAATGGCGATTGTTGGAACGCTTTCAGGTGGCACATAGCCAAGCGAATTTTGCACTGCGTGCAAAATCGGAAGTAATGCACCTGGTTTATCTTTGAGATCCGCGACGATTGTCTGCACGGTCTGCATCATATTTATTTGAGTCATATTTTTATCGTCATCAGGCTTTGTTATAAGGGCTTTTATAAAAAATCGGCGATAGAATAGCACAGTTGTCATACTATAAAAATACTACCAATAGCGTGGAATTTGGTGTTGAAATGCCTTTGCAATCGTTATTATTTTCACCTTTTAATTTTTGGAGCTTCAAACATGAAAAAACCTAAAGTTTTCATCACTCGCCGTTGGACAGAATCTGTTGAAATGAAATTGCGTGATTTATATGACGTGACACTAAACGAAACTGACCGCCCATTAACCGTGGATGAATTCAAAGCGGCATTGCAAAATTACGATGCCGTTTGTCCGACGGTTTGCGATTCCTTTCCCGCAGAGGTTTTGAATGTTGAAAATAAACGCTGCAAAATTTTGGCGAATTTCGGTGTCGGTTATAACCATATCGATATTGAAGCCGCGAAAGCCAATGATTTAATCGTTACCAACACGCCCAATGTTTTGACGCAAAGCACCGCCGATATTGCCATGACGTTGTTATTGATGACGGCGCGACGTGGCGCGGAAGGTGATCGTTTAGTGCGGGCAAAACAATGGTCGGGTTGGTGTCCAACCAGTATGTTGAGTTCAAATGTCACAGGCTTAACGCTTGGTTTGATTGGTTTTGGGCGCATCGGGCAAGCGATGGCGCGTAAGGCACATCACGGGTTTGACATGAACATTATTTATTACAATCCGAGTGCAGCGGATGAATATGTAATTCAGGATTTGAACGCCAAACGGTGCGATACGGTGGAAGAATTATTGCGGCAAGCCGATTTTGTGTCGTTGCATTGTCCCGCTGGCGTAAATACAAAACATTTAATCAATGCTGAAACATTGAAATTCATGAAGCCGACCGCGCATTTAATCAATACCGCTCGCGGTGATGTGGTGGATAGTCAGGCGTTAATCGACGCGCTTAAAACCAAACAAATCGCGGGCGCAGGTTTAGATGTTTATGAAAATGAGCCGAACATTCACGAAGGCTTTTTGGAATTAGAAAACGTGACATTGTTGCCACATTTAGGCAGTGCGACACTTGAAACTCGCACTGCAATGGGCGAAAAGGTGTTGGCAAATTTAGCCGCATATTTTGCAAACGAAACATTACCTGACCGAGTCGTTTAATAACTTACGCGAATCCCAACTTCTGCGCTACGACCTGCTTCGGGCGCAAAGTTTCGCAAATAAGAAACTGAACTGCGGATGTTTTCATCGAGCAAATTTTTACCTTTCGCAAAAACTAAAATTTCCGATTTCGCAAAACTCGCTATTTTGTACTGCGTACCAATGTTTAAAAGTAAATACACGGGCGTGGTGGTTTCATTTTCACCCGAATTTGTTTGTGCTTCACCGCGTGTCAAACGCACATTGCTCGACCAATCATTTTTTTCATAACTGAGTTGCGTGCCATAACGTAACGGTGGCATTCGCGGAACGTCGCCGCCTTTATCAAACGTGCCGCGTGTATAATCGCCAAACAAGGTTAAATCCACCGCGCCAAATTTATTATCCCAAAGTGGAAAAACCGTTTTTGCTTCAAAACCTTTGAAAATCGCGGCTTGTTGCTCACTGTGTAAAAGCGGGAAACATTCGGTGCAATCGCTGTCGTTCGCAACAAATTCGCCGTTTTCTGCATTAAATAATTGCGCTGAATCGCGTTGTTGGTAAATGTAATCGCTCACCCAATTATGAAAAAAGTTGAAATCCGCTTGCACCCAAGACGCATCAAATTGATAACCTAAATCTAAATTATTCGACAATTCTTTTTTCAAATTTTCATTGCCCAATTCGTAACTGCGCGTCGCATGATGAAAACCGTCCGAAAATAATTCTTGAATTTGCGGCGCACGTTGCGAATGCGTGA
>JBAXMT010000250.1:0-3628 GCA_037134135.1 Methylococcaceae bacterium
TCAATAAAATCAACACGTTGCGATTCTCACCCAATCAAAACCTACTGCACTACATCAACACCCAACGTCGCTAATAATCTAGCCGAGTGACAAATTGGCTACACCAATTTAAAAAAGCAGTCACATATCCATGTCACTTAACACGGTTTCAAGTTCACCGTAATAACCAGGAAGTGACCATTTCCTTTGTAATTCTTTTTTATCGATATTGGCAGCAAGCCAGTACACAAATAAAACGACGGGTTGAGCAAAAAAAGAACTTTCTACTGCACGAGATTTAGTTTTAATTAGAATGTATTTTTTCTCATCAACAAGTTCAGCTATTTCTAATAACACGTTATCTTTAATAAACTCTCTAAATTCGTCAAGCAAAGCATAATTTGTCTTTAAGTCTGTTTTCAGCAAATCTGCAGAAATTTTATTTTTGTAAATGGAAGTTAAGCTATTAAGAAAATCATTTCTAGGCTTATTGGTATCCGTAAGTAATTTCATAGTGCTACAAAATAACTCATCTGTGGTTTCCATCAATGCCATACTTCTAGCGACTTGGCGTTCTGCTTTATGTGGAACAGTTCCCACAGGCTTGTAGATGCTATCATGGACTAATTCGGCATAAGCGTGTTGTAACAATGTTCTAATTTGAATTTCACAACACATTTCTGTCGTTATTGTATGTCCTTCAAATTCAAAATCACTTTTGGGTCTGACTTCATAATGCTGCGATTGATAGTCAAAAGTTTTTGGTCTTTTTTCTATTTCATCTTGATAATCTTTTGATAAAACGGCGTTCCAGTATTCTTGAGACTCTATAATGTTGCACAATTTTGTTATGTCATCCGACAGCAGCACAACAAAACGAACTCCAACAAAATCCGTCATTTGGCTTATCGGATTTGTGTAACCCTTCCTTGCTACTTTTCCAACAGCCGAATTTACATCTTTCACCCTTGGTTTTATCGGTAGTTTGACAAAATTTTTGACTTCATCAATTCCAATTTTTTCTTTCAATTCACTCTGAATTTTAGACGAAACAAAATTACCCCAGCTTAAAAAAATGTTGCGGTTTTTTTCTAGGTAATCTTGTAAATCGTTAGCATTCATCAGTCCTGACCCGTAACACGCCCTTTTATTTTTATTATAGTAAAATCAGTATCGTCAGATGGCATAATTTCAACCAACTCTTTAAAACTATCAGGAGGGGTTGAAATATACACGTCTGTACTAAGCGTCATCTTACGCCGTCTCTTTAATTTTGCACTTATGTATTCGTTATCTTTTAAAATTGAATTTTTAGGAAATTTGTTTAATTCCATAAAACCTTCATATTTTTTGCGAGTATCATCGTCAAAATGTTTATCACCAAAATCAGACACACTTATAGTTGTGTCTTGACTACGCAATTCCGACCTTAATGCTTCATAAAAATCTAACTTTTCATCATTGCTAATTGAACATGTGTTGATAAAATTTTTCGTAAATTCAAAAAAATCATTAGTTAGTTTTTTTGCAGATTCATGAATGCCCATACCCAAAAATGCGCCATAAAAATAAGCTGCTGCTGCACTGGTTTCAGTCGATGTTATTAAATGATCAAACAAGAATGCCAAGTAATTTTTAGGTAAATATCCATTTGAGTCTGATGGCTCGCTAACTGACTCAATCAAAAATCCGATTTTATAAAGTCGTTGGGTGCTGGTTAATAGCAGTTCTTCGATATATTCCATATCGACACCATTATCATTTTCGTTAGCTTTGAATCCATCTTGCATTTCAGCTTTAATTGCTGCGATAAAAGGCACTGCATTACCACCAATTCGACCCGCTATGATTGCTAACACACCACCAGGCGCATTTGTAGAAAATTGGGCTTTATTGAGGTTTTTTGCTAATTTTTTGGATAGCTCAATAAATTCTTCTTCATTTGTGTGAAGCATGGCTGCTGCATTTTGAAAAAAACTATCATCGCCTATTTGCTCAATAGACATTTCAATTCCATGTGATCTATTTCCTAATGCTTTAGTGATTCTTAATTGCAAAGCGTCTAATGCTTTTTGTTGTAATTTAATCAGATGAGTGCTGAGTTTTGGTTCAACTAACTGCTTATCTGGTGTGCGTGAATAAATACTATGAAGAATGACATTTTCAATCATCAATCCTTCAAATTTGAATCCTGACATAATTTTTTCTCTTTTTTATTTATTGGATTCGTTATCAATATCAGAAAACAAATTTCCAAAATTGTATCGCCACTGCAACGCAAAACTCATTCCTATTTTCCCATTCAATGGACATCTAAGAAATCTTTGCCATTCATTGTCATTTGGTAATCGTCCAAAATCTTTATGGCAAGTGATAACCCAATCACTACAAGCATTAACTATTGCAGATGTTTTAGGTTTTGCTTCTAAAATTGACAGAATAATGTCCAGCTCATCTTGATTTAATGGCTCATTACCATTCTTAATATCCGCTATTTCTTTTTTTAAAAAATGTGATTTAAGTTCTAAAATCGTTTTGTCTATCACTGTATCACCGTCAAACATTACGTCTAACAATTTAAGCAACGCCTTCGCTCGCCAATTTTGTTGATTAACATGACAAAGAAACTGCACCATCTTTTTACATAACGGTTCACTTTCATTAAATAATCGCTCTTTATTTTTCAAAGCAATGGCACACAAATTTTTATCCGCAATCTCCGTACCGCTTAAATAAGCATGTTTAATGATTTGCATTTTAACGGGAGGGGGATTTTTCTTTGCTGTTTGATAATCGGTCAAAAGAACAATTGAATCAAATTCGCTTCCAAGTATTCTTTCATACGAAGAAAAAAATGGTTCGCTGGTGCAAAAATTTTCGGATGGAGATTTTATGCCTAACTCTAAAAATGGAAAATCTACACCTTTGGCAGGATTCACCGTTAATGGCGGAAGATCAAAATCTTTGAATGTATGTTTTTCTAAAACGGCTAAAAATGTCATTTCAATAACACTACCAATAGTTTTGCCGTCTAAATTGGGCATTGATTTCCCTTCTGCTAATAATTCATACCAATGAGGTAAATTACCACCACGACCAATACGTTTTAAAATTGGTTCAATCTCTTTTACATTCTCTCCACGAAGATAATCAATCAATTGATTAACGGTAGACTGCATATTATTTTGAAGATGCAATCGTAATTGGCTAGATGTTGTCATAATAAATTCACTTATTTTTGATGTTCAGTAATGGTTCTAAAATTTGAATTGGTTAATTGAGAAATAACCCAAGCAACCATTTGAGGTGGGACAGCATTACCAAAGAGTTGATATTGATCATATACAGAAATTCCATCACAGTGATTATCTGGAAAGCCTTGAATTCTTGCATATTCAATGTTGGTTAATCTTCTATATTTGTCATTATCTACTTTGTACCGTTCATAATGTCTGCTTGTAGTACACGTTAAAGTCGGTGCTATCCCATTTACTCCAAATATGGAATACCCCATTCTAGCCCCGCCTTTTTGGTTGTATAGCATTTCAACCCCTCCAATATATTTATCAACTTTCTCACTAAGCTCAATTCGCTTTAAAATGCGAATTAAGAGCTAAATAAAAAGCCAGTTCAAATCAGTAAAATAGCG
>JBAXMT010000251.1:0-3614 GCA_037134135.1 Methylococcaceae bacterium
ATGTCGATGTGTCGATTGTGATTGGGGCAAATGACATTGTGAATCCATCGGCGTTAACCGATCCGAATAGTCCGATTGCAGGAATGCCTGTGTTGGAATGTTGGAAAGGTGAAACCACGATTGTGATGAAACGCTCAATGGCTTCGGGTTATGCGGGTGTGGGTAATCCATTATTCGTGCAAGAAAACACGCGGATGTTGTTTGGTGATGCCAATGCGACGTTGCAGGCGGTTTTGAAAGCGTTATAATAGCACGCAGGCTTTTTATGGTGCAGGGTAATAACCAAACACCCTGTATTTTTTAATAGTTTTACGCGATGCTCAACTTTTAATTTTAACGAGTTACTTATAAATCAATCAGTTGTAAATTTCATGGAGTTGTTAGAATTTCAAATTTACACAGTAAATGTCAGAAATATAGATGTTTGGCTGTCAAAACTAAATTTTAGTTTTCAATAAAATTAAGCTAAGGCTCTAACCTACTGAAATTTAAGTAAATTTAAAAAATTAAAAGTTGAGCATCGCGTAGTTTTCATTAAGTTAAACTACAAGGGTTCAAAATGCTCCTATCTAAAACTCGTTTCCAACAGCTATATCTGGCGGCAATGTTATCTTTTTCTGCATTCGCACAGGCAGATATTAAAAATGCAATTAGTACTGGCAATCCTAGTTTGTTGCCACAAGAAAGTAACATTATTTCTACAGCACTTAAACAAATTGATGACTATAAACAAGGTCAATCGAAGCTATTAACAGACATTTACGGTACAGGTGCAATTACTTACAAGATAACGGCTAATAACACCCAATTATTTGACATCAAAGAGCCAGAATCTGTTTTTCCTTTGCTAATTGGAAACAAAGGCAACGTTCTTGCTGTATACGGAACAGTTGGTGGAAGATTTGCGGCATACGGTTCAGCGCCAACCAAATTTTTTGAACACGGAGAAAATCTTAACTATGAAGAACCGTTCAAACACGTTTTAGAGTGGCTTTTTACAAATTCGGCCGTCGATATAAAGTCTCTCAAGCTGCAAAAAAATGTGGCACTTACTTATACAGGAACAGAAGACAATCACGACAGCATCGTAAGTTGGTTAGGTAAAAATGCACCTTCTTGGAAATTGCAAATTTGTGATGACCCTAAAACGATTAGTAGCTGTTATAAAAAGCAAGATTTATTGATTTTGAGTTGGGAAAATCTTGACCATCTTGGTGAAGATGCGGTTGTTCTTGAAGCAATAAAAGCACACCTAAAAGCAAAAAAACCTGTGTTGTACTTGCATACATCTTGGAGAACTTCAAGTTTTAGTGATAAGTTGTCGGATGTTTTGGGATTTAAATTACCTTATAGTGGAAATTATTGGGCTATCGACTCTGCCGATTACAGCAGTCTAAAACAGATGAATGAGCAAATAGCCATAACATCTCCGATGGCAAAGATTGAACGTATGTTGCAACACTTCAAAAATAAGGATTACCACTTCGATTGGAGTAACTGCACTACATTTCTGTATCATACAGATTGTCGTGGTGTGCCAAATTTAAACAGTGAATTCTATGACGGTGCCACATCTGTAAAAACAATGGTGAATGGATGGGAGCATCAAAATCTGGATATTTTTTCAGCAAGTGGTCGGCAATTAGGGAAATTGATGGTTTTACTGGGCGATAAATATCGTTCGTCAATTACTTACCCGATGCAAAAAGGTGTCACAGATGATACGACATTTCTGAAATCTCTTTATGCTGACCATGCCGTTTATACCACTCGTAAATTTAATCCATCTCAACCCGATTTAGGTAGTTTTAGTTCATCTCTTTCTAAATTACTTCCTGTTAAAAATGCGACCTTTAGTTTTGATACCAAACGAGCAATGGCTAGTTCAACATCAGGATATTACGCACCTCCAGGTAAAACGATTACCTTAACACGCAAAGATAGTAATTTAGTGGATGCTTATGTACACATCAATATGCTCCGTGATAGGGCAGCTGGTGTTTTTGATACTTATGATCGTCCGCAATTTTTATGGAGTGAACCTGTTCCGCTTGTAACAGGAAAAATAGTCAAAGTGACTTCGCCTTATGGTGGAATTATTTTTCTGAAAGCCGATGGTAGTGAAACATCTGCGAAAATTGAAATTTCTATATCTGGCATTATGCGTCAACCTATTTTTACGGGGGATAATTTAGAGGAGTTCAAAAAACTGTTAGATACCTCACCCCTAAATTGGGCTGAAATTAAATTCCCTGGAATCGAAATTCATTCACGAATTGATTTCATGAAGGATTCTATTAACGATCCGCTGATAAATGGCGATATAAATAGACTCATTGGATTAACGACAACTTATATTTATGAGGATACTTACAATCTTGCGGGCATGGTTGCACCTGGATTGACACGACCACAAACCGTACTCGATTTTTGTGAAATACACGGTTGGGATTGTAATAGCTCCACGATTCACGGAATGAACACGATTCAGCACGTTAATGCCGATCGTGCCAATTGTGGAGATGGCTGTGCAGGTAATCCTTACGATCAAAATTGGGCTTTCGGTCCGTTGGGTTGGGGGGAAACCCATGAAATTGGTCACGGTTTACAAAGAGAGCGTTTAAAAATTTACGGGGTGGCTTCTGGTGAATCTTCTAATAACATCTTTCCACTTCATAAAATTTGGCGTTTTAATAAGTTAGCCACTGAAACCCAAAAATATGGTCGAAATGTGGAGTTTTCAGAGGTTCTAAATAAACTTCAAACAGCCAGTTTAACGGCGGATCCAATCGAAAGTATGCGGTTAGCACTTTGGGTGGATAGCGATGAATGTAATCCTTATTGCAACGCTGCTCAACGGTTTAACTTTTATTGGCAAATAGCGATGAGTAGTCGGGATGTGACTCACTTAGGTGATGCGGGTTGGGATGTTTTTAGATTGATGTACCTTCACGAACGATTATTTTCTCAAGCAATTGATGACCATAATACATGGACAACTCAGCGCGTTAATTTGGGTTTTAGCCTTTACGAATCTTCCCCTAAAGACATTAGTGGCAACGACTTTATGTTAATTTCAATGTCGTACATTACAGAAAGAGATCAGCGACCATTTTTCGATCTTTGGGGTATTAAGTACAGCAATGAAGCCAGCAATCAGGTTGCTAGTTATGGATTTCAGGCAGTTAAAAAGAATTTTTGGGTAGTACCGAATGAAAATAAGCCTAAGGAAGAAGCCTCTGTTGGAGATTCATTGCCAACACCCGTTTTGATTGACTCGAAAACGCCTTTGTGAAAAAGTTTTGCATAATTCTGTAGATTTTTAACGTTAACAATTTGGGGTGTGATTTTTATCACACCCTTTTTTTATTGGCAGGTTTAGAGATTTTAATTGCCACTATCAACATATCAGGCGGCTTTTTAGTCACGCGCCGTATGCTCGAAATGTTCAGAAAATAAGAGGTCGTTGAGAAAACCATTCATGAAGTCGTTGTTACGTCGGCATTTTAATCGGCGCGGTAACGTTTGCGGGTTCGGTAATCGCGTTTGGCAAACTCAGCGAACGGGTACTTTCATGGGAAAATCCACTTTCATCAATATGACTCACGGATTTT
>JBAXMT010000252.1:0-3612 GCA_037134135.1 Methylococcaceae bacterium
TCGTGGCAGTTTCCAATTTATTCAAACCGTCGGTGTAACTCACTTTCACGCTGATTGCGGTGCCGATGTCATCAGTTGAAAGCGTGTAACTCGATTGTGTTGCGCCGCTAATTGCTTTGCCATTTCGTAACCACGAATAATTGAATGAGCCTAAACCATTTTCATCTTTTAATGTGTTTTGAATTGCCAGCGTTTCATCTTGAATTGCGTTGCCGTTGATTTGAATTTTGCCAGTCGGGGCGTGTTGAACAGCAATAGGCGTTACAACTGAAATTATTGGAGCTGGAATTACATCAACAACGGGAGCTTTGATAATTTGCGCCGCACTTTCCGTTGTATTTGTACGCACATAAATGTTACTACCAGTTGCCATTACTAAGTCAGTTTTACCATCATTGTTGAAATCGCCACCTCTAATAAGCCCAGGTGATGTGGCGAATACAGTTGATTTACTAAAATTGAAAAGCCCATCGCCCAGCAATATACTAACATTGCCGTTATAATTACTGCTTGTTGCTAAATCTAGGATTCCATCGCCATTGAAATCCCCATCACTTATACAAGACGGGAAACTATCTACGACAGTAGTTATTCCGCGAGTTTGATTGCCATTGTTATATACCGTTATCCCGTATGTGTCGTATCGATGATCGTAGTAGTCAGTAGTGATATTCCCTCCACCAGCTACATCTAAAGCCCCATCACCATTGAAATCTGCCCAAACTCTACCTCCTTTACCTACCTCATAAGGAGGTCCTGGTAATTCGTACTTGTAATTTGGGTAAGCGTTAGCAAATTCGGGGTATGTAGTCTTAATGGCACTACTACTAAATCCACCGTTCCCATCACCCAATGAGATTAGAACATTGCCCCCCCCAGACCCTATGACTAAATCTGCATTATTATCTCCATTAAAATCCACTGTTCTGATAAATAATCCGCCAACATTATTATTTCCCCCTTCCCCAATAAAGCTCATCTGAAATTTTGTTTTTTGGGTAAAATCACCATGACCGTTGCCCAATAATACTGAAATGTCCTGCTGAGATGCAGTGGCTATATCAGCATTACCGTCTGCATTCAAATCAGCCACCACAATTGCAGTGATTGGATTAACTGGGTTTTCGGAAAAAATGATTGGCTCCGAGAAAGAAACGGGAGGGGTATTTTCAATTGTCATAATGTTTATTGTGAAATGATGGTTAAAACAAAGGTTCGTCTTTTAAGCTGGAACGAACAACCTTAAAATCGTAGTCGTATTTTTGGATTACAGATTTTACCAAATCCGTGAACCAAGGCGGTGAATCTGGTGCAATATAAATTCTTTCGATAAGTGTTTTGATGTCGATATTTATACCCACACCGTGTTCAGTATTTTCACGAAACGCTCTCGGCACAATAACCATCGCTCGCACTTCTTTTTCATACTGAAACTCTCTTCTTTTTCGATAAAAATGGTCATACATTCCCGCATTATCAATCGATTCTTTGCGGTAATTGATGTACTCAACTTCGCCTAAATATACCTCATCAGAGCCAATAAAACTTTTTTTGAGTTTTTCATAAGTAGATTGAATTGCGACTCCTTCATTACTTTTTAAATAAATTTTCCACATTGCAACAGATTCGTAATTGCTGCGGTGCCAGCAATTGATGGCTACTTCTTGTCTCCGTGATTCTACCGTTTCAATCAAGTCTGATTCGGTAAGAAAATTATTATTGTCGGTGGCAATGTCAATTGCCCGTGAATCAAAATTTCTTTGAGGAATTGAGCCTTCAAATTTATCTTCAAGAGTATTTGCACGGGCAAAATAAAGCTGGCTTGAATCAAGCAACGCTACCAATTTTGTAAAATCCATATATCGCCAAACTTTGATAGTTTCTTTTTCAGGTTGTCGATAAGTTTGGCATTCTGCGCACATTTGATTTCCTTTAACAGCTAGCCGTTTGTGGCGCGAATGTAACGGGTTTTAAAGTTGTTGGGGTTGTCATGGTGGATTCCTGTTTTGGGTTATTTGTAAATTTCTTTGCGATGCCCGATTTCAATAACGAAAATTAAAAGCTCGCCATTTTCAATTGTTTTTACCTGCATAAATCTCTTGCACTGCTTTTTCAAACGGGACAAATTCGTCGGTTTCTGCTTTGGCGTTTTCATAAGCGCGAATTTCGTCAAATTCTTCCATTATTTCTAAAATTTTTTCCCATTCGTCATAGGGTAACACAACGGATTTTTTGTGATTATGTGCGTCGATAATAATGCTTGGGTGAAAGTTGATGATTGAGTTTTCTCTCGCCACGAAAGGGGCGGGTTTTAAAGTTGTTGAGGTTGTCATAGTGGATTCCTGTTTTGTGGGTTGTGTTAGTTTAGATTGAAATTAACGGAAATTGTTCAGGATGTCGAATTGAATTCACGTCCAAATCAATATCTAAATCTGACCAATAAAGATGATGCGGTTGGGGTCGCTCGATACAAAAAATTTGTTCAATAGAGGCTTTGCGAAACCACGGGAAATTTAGAAACGACACAAATAATTCTTCTTTATCATCGAGTAATAACCAAAAACCGTGTTTTGAAATGCCTAAAATTTCAGTTTGGAAAGTGTTTGTGCCAAGCATTTTTGATTTCCTGTTGGTGTGAGTTCACTAATTTTTCAACTTCTTTTAACTCGCGTACTGATAAACCAAAGTTTTGAGCCAATTCAATCAGCGGTTCAAGCCAAAACTTAGCTTCACCATTTTCGTGATAAACATGAACGTGCATTCGAGATTCTTCACGCGAAAAAAAGAAAAATCGATAACCGTGTTCACGGAATACAGTCGGACTCATAAAATTGTTGGGGTTGTCATGTTGGATTCCTGTTTTGTGGTTTTGTTTTTGAAGTGAACGCAATTGCTTAATTATAAACCTTAAAGCAAATCCCCCTCGCTGCTATCGCAGTTCCACCTTCAAAAAGGCGAAAAAGACGGTAAATCAAAAGCTGTTGTTTTTTAATCTTTCGCACCATTTTGAGGTTGCTGCCAGAAAAACTGGAAATTTGCTTTGGTCAAAACCCCTTGTTTTCGAGCATATTTTTCAAAGTTGCCGTGACGAAAATTCACGTTTAACGCTTAACCAATTGAAACCTAAAAACTTTTGTAAAATTGTGGCGCGACGCTGAAGAAATCGTCTCACTCAAAATGGCTGATTTTTCAAAAAATCGGTCAAAACCCCGTGTTTTCGAGCATATTTTTCAAAGTTGCCGCGTCGAAAATCCACGTTTAACGCTTAACCAATTGAAACATAAAAACTTTTGTAAAATGGTGACGTGACGATGAAGAATTCGTCTCACTCAAAATGGCTGATTTTTCAAAAAATTGGTATAAACCCCGTGTTTTCGAGCATATTTTTTAAATATCTGAGTCAGAAACAGTGAAATTTGCAAAATTATTTTCATTTGCCTTGAAAGTTAAAAATTAAACCCCCATTTTGAAATCATCGTTATTTTTAATTTCATTTTAGGAAGAGGCAATATATGAGTACAAATGAAGACAATTTGGCAACGCCAGAGACAGAAATCGATTTACACGAAAATCACACCGAAGTCGGCGAACACGAATACACGCTCGACGAAT
>JBAXMT010000253.1:0-3595 GCA_037134135.1 Methylococcaceae bacterium
TTTAATCAAAACACGCTTACACAATGTTGTTTTTACGGATAGAGCGAACGAACGTCGCATTATCAGTCTACGAAAAGCCAATAAACGAGAGGTACAAAACTATGTTATTAACTGCTAAATCAGGGCGCGTTATCGAAATGCCTAACGATGAAGAAGATGACATTATCAATGCGGGAATTGCCGCAGATTCTGATACCTATGAATTATCGAATGCTGAATTTTTACAATTAAAACGTGTTGGTAGACCACCAGCTGAAATGACCAAGGCGCGTATTACCATTCGGGTTGATAAAGAAACGTTAAACATTTTTAAATCGCGTGCTGAAATAATGGGTAGAAATTATCAAACGTTGATAAATGAGGCTTTGAAAAGCTATGTTCAAAGCGAATACGATGGATAAAAGTGCGGTGTTAGCGGTGGCGCGTTCTATTTTAACGGAGCGTGATTTGTCTGGGAAAGATTGGATTAGTGAGCATCCCGATTTTAATCGGGTTGTGTTTGGGAATGAAAAGGTATGATTTATTTTGATAATAACGCCACCACGCCAATTGATGAGCGTGTTTTAGAAATCATGTTGCCGTTTATGAAAACCATGTACGGCAATCCATCAAGCGTGCATCGATTGGGACGCATTGCTAAAAGTGCGGTTGAAGTGGCGCGTGAACAAGTTGCAGCTTTAGTTGATGTACAACCGTCGCAAGTGATTTTTACGAGCGGCGGCACGGAAGCCAATAATTTAGCGATTAACTCTGCGTTCGGACGTGTGGCTATTTCTGCTGTCGAACATTCGTCAATTTATGAATCCGCAAAACGTTTTGCACCAGAAATAATTCCCGTCAATCGGGACGGTTTGATTGAATCTAAAACGATTGCTGAATTGATTTCAAAGCGTCCTGATTTTGTGTCGATTATGTTGGCGAATAATGAAACGGGCGTGATTCAACCGATGGCTGACATTGCCGCTCAATTGAATGAACGTGGCATTTTGGTTCATACTGATGCCGTGCAAGCAGTGGGAAAAATGCCTGTTTCATTCAAAAAATTGGGCGTGCAAATGATGTCGTTGTCGAGCCATAAAATTTATGGTGGAAAAGGAAGTGGCGCGTTAATTGTCGATGAATCTGTTTCAGTTTCACCGTTATTTTTAGGTGGTGGACAAGAACAAAACTATCGTTCTGGTACCGAAAATGTAGCGGCAATTGTTGGGTTTGGCAAAGCCGCAGAATTAGCAAAATCGGAATTGGACGCACGTCAAACGCGAATGTTATCGTTGCGAACAATGCTGGAAAATAAACTCGCCCAATTGTCGAAAGTGACGATTTTCGCCCAAACCGCCCCACGTTTACCGAACACCGTTTTATTTGGCATTGACGGTGTAGAAGGTGAAATGGTGTTGCTCAAATTAGATCAACGAGGCGTTTGTGTGTCGAGTGGTTCGGCGTGTACAAGTGGCGAAGCAGAACCGAGTCATGTTTTATTGGCAATGGGTATTTCACCACAACAAGCACAAACGGCGATTCGTGTGAGTTTAAGTCACCAAAATACGCCTGCCGAAGTGTTAGAATTCATCGAACTTATCACCCCTTATGGAGTTTAAAAAATGTCTGTTTCCGTTACAGAAAGTGCCGCTCAACAAATTCAAAAACAACTCACTAAACGTGGCAGTGGTTTAGGTTTGCGTTTAGGTGTGAAAAAATCAGGCTGTTCGGGTTACTCTTACGTTTTAGATTATGTCGATACGCCCGAAACTGAAGATCAAATTTTTGATTTGTCAGGTGTGAAAATCGTCGTAAAAAATGATGATTTACCTATTTTGGACGGTATCGAAATTGATTATCGCAAAGACGGTTTGAACGCTGCTTTCAAATTTAATAATCCAAATTCAAAAGGAATGTGTGGCTGCGGGGAAAGTTTCGCGGTGTAAAAAAAACGTCGAGGCGCGTAAAAACGCCTCGACAATCTTCGTTTAATCTTCCAATTGTTGAATACCGTCGAGCATCCAATTTGAGTTAAAGCCCGATTTTGATTTCACAAAATGCCATACTTCACCAACTTGAGTTGCTTGAGCGTTTGCCGATTCTTTAATCGTAGATTCAAACAAAACAGCCGCTTCAAATTCAGAAGTCAATTCACGAATTTCCAACAAATCTGCATCTAACGTCAAAACTTCTGTGTGATTCAAATCATTTGAACTTTTGAGTTGTGCTTGAATTTCAGCAAATACTTTATCAGTCGTCAAGCCACGAATTTCGGCAAAGTCACGCGAATCCCACGCTTGTTGTAAATCCATATAACGATGTTTCACGTCATCTAAAAATGCCGCAGAATCAAAACCCGAAGGAGTCGAAAAATCACGCGATTTTGCTAAATTAACTGTCGATGATGAAACAGTTGAATCGCCTTTTTTAAACATAATATCGGTATTGAAATCCGCTGAACTACCAGCATTCATAGATGGTGCAGAATAGGCGGGTTCATTGACGGTGCGTTGATACGACGTGTCATTGACTATAGGAGTTGTCGGTTTTTTTTTTGCAAAGAAAAGACGATAAGCTAAATAACCTAAACCAGCTAACAACAAATAACCTAAGAAACCAAATCCACCTGAACTGCGTGTTGCACCTGTGTTATCAGCATAATATGGCGCAGGTTGTTGAGCATATTGTTGTGGCTGAACAGGAACAGGTTGTGCGTATTGTTGTGGGGCAGGTTGTGCTGGTTGAGCATAACCTTGAGGCTGTGGTTGTGGCGCATAGCCTTGATTTTGTTGAATTGGAGCCGCTTGATTATGATTATCACCCATCATTGAACCCACTAATCCGCCTACGGCTAAACCTGCCGCTGCACCCATTGCACGGTCTTTCCATGCAGAATTTGAATTGGCGGGTTGTTGTTGCGGCTGTTGATAAGTCGGTGCTGGGTGACTCGCTGGCGGTGGGGCTGCAACACGATTACTCGGTGGCAACGCTGAACGTTGCACGGGCGCACTGTAAGATTGTTTGCTTCCGAAAGACGTGCCACCGCCTAAACGTTGTGCTTCTGCGGCAGAAATTCCACCTAACGCCAACGAAATCAACACGAGACTATTCACAAATGCACTGGTTTTTTTGTTCATAAATTTACGAATTCCGAATGAGTAATTAAAAAAATGGCGCGAATCATCGCGCCACACACAATACCAAATCTAACGCATTGCGACACCTTTTAATGTGCATCGTCCGTATGCCATTTTGGCATCATCACAATACAATTTGGTTTGAAACCTTGATTTTTCAAGACATCAATCGTTCTAATTTTTTCCATTTTTTGCAAATCAATCACCGAAATCGAACCATCGTCCATTTCAGGTAAATTTATAAAACTGTTTTGTACAATTGCATATTTTTCGTCAGGTGAAAATACAACGTGATGTGCGCCGCCAGCCGTGGGAATGGATTTAATCAATTTTGGTTCATGTGCTGATTGGCTAATGTCGAAAATGTTCAACGCGCCAGGTTTTGCCGTCGTGATAAATAATTTATCGTGATTTTGATTGAAATAAACTTCTAACGGCACGCCTTGTCCGATGTCGGCAAAATTGTAAGCAGGTTTGAA
>JBAXMT010000254.1:0-3581 GCA_037134135.1 Methylococcaceae bacterium
TTCATGCGAAAAATAAATCGGAATCACGCCACGATATAATGTGACTTTGCCTAATGTTTTTGGCTGACAACTTAACGCAAAAATGGGCATTCCAGAACTAATGCGTGACATCAATAAAGGTGTTGTACCTGATTCAGTCAATGCGGCAATTCCTTTTACATTGGTATGATTTGCCATGTACATCGCCGCCATCGCAATGGCTTCTTCATCACGTTTAAATTCACGGTCTACACGATGATGCGATACACGGACAATATCAAGTTTTTCGGCTTCTAAACAAATGCGATTCATCGCTTCAACGGCTTTAATCGGATATTTACCCGAAGCCGTTTCAGCTGACAACATAATTGCATCTGTTCCGTCATAAACAGCATTGGCTACGTCGAAAACTTCAGCTCTTGTTGGAATCGCATTTTCAATCATCGATTCCATCATTTGTGTCGCGGTGATAACAACGCGATCAAGCGTTCTTGCGCGTTTAATCAATTTTTTCTGCATCGCTGGTAATTTCGCATCACCAATTTCAACGCCTAAATCACCTCGCGCCACCATCACAACATCAGATGCTAAAATGATTTCGTCCATAATTTCATCATTGGCAACGGCTTCGGCACGTTCTACTTTTGCGACAATCCCCGCATGACAACCGACTTCTTTAAGCAAGCGACGTGCTTCGTGCAAATCTTCAGCACAACGCGGAAATGAAACAGCCACAAAATCACAATCAATTTTGCCAATCGTAATAATGTCTTCTTTGTCTTTTTCGGTTAATGCCGCCGCCGACAATCCGCCGCCTAACAAGTTAATACCTTTGTTATTCGACAAATCACCACCAACCACAACGGTACAGTTAATCCGTCCGTTTTCAACATTTAAAACGTCTAAAACAATTCGTCCGTCGTCGAGCAATAAACGGCTGCCAACCACCACTTCTTCGGCAAGTGGTTCATAAATAAAACCTACTTGTTCGTGATCGCCATCGTCTGTTCCTAAATTCAAATCAAGCGCAAACCGTTGCCCTTCATTTAAGACGACTTTGGTATTTTTGAAGCGTGCAATCCGAATTTTTGGACCTTGCAAATCCGCAAGAATACCGACTTGCCAATTCATTTTTTTACTGATTTCACGAACCTGTCTAGCGCGTTCAATGTGATCTTCTGCTGAACCGTGTGAAAAATTCAAACGCACAACGTCAACACCTGCTTTGAACAAGGCTTTTAATACACCTTCTTTATCCGTCGAAGGTCCCAATGTGGCTAAAATTTTAGTGCGTCTCATTATGGAAACCCTGTTTTGAAGTAAATTATTTCGCGTTCATTAACGCTAAAGATGTGTCGAGCATTCGATTTGAAAAGCCCCATTCGTTGTCATACCACGAAAGCACTTTCACAAAATTACCACCTGTCACTTTCGTTAAAGACGATTCAAAAATTGATGAAGCAGGATTGTGATTGAAATCCTGAGAAACTAAAGGCTCATCGTTATAAGCCAAAATTCCTTTCAATGCGCCTTCTGAAGCTGCTTTTAAAATGCTGTTAATTTCTTCTGTAGTCGTATCGCGTGACGCTTGGAAACATAAATCCACAACTGAAACGTTAATTGTCGGAACACGCATCGCGAAACCGTCTAATTTGCCAACCATTTCAGGAATCACTAAACCAACCGCTGAAGCTGCACCTGTTTTAGTTGGAATCATTGATTGAGTAGCTGAACGCGCACGACGTAAATCTTTGTGGAATACGTCAGTTAAAACTTGATCGTTTGTATAAGAGTGAATCGTCGTCATCAAACCATGTTCAACGCCAATAGTATCAAGTAAAGGTTTGACTAATGGAGCTAAACAATTTGTGGTACAAGAAGCGTTTGAAATTACGGTGTCGCTAGCTTTTAAAGTTTGATGATTCACACCAAAAACAATCGTTGCATCAACATCTGTTCCACCAGGTGCAGAAATAATGACTTTTTTTGCCCCCGCATCAATGTGCGCTTGAGCTTTCGCTTTACTAACAAATAAACCCGTGCATTCGTGTACCACGTCAACGTCTAATTCTTTCCACGGTAATTTAGAAGGATCACGTTCTGCTAATACACGAATTCGATCACCATTGATAACAATATAATCACCGTCAACACTGACATCAAAAGGGAATTTACCGTGAACAGTGTCGTATTTCGTTAAATGTGCATTTGTTTTTGCGTCACCTAAGTCATTGATGGCGACAACTTTAAATTCGCTAGTGCGATTCGTTTCATATATAGCTCGAACAATACAACGTCCAATTCGACCATAACCATTGATTGCAATTTTTTGTACCATGAAAAACCTCCTGAAGAATAATAAAAAGACAGCGATTCTGTGGGGTAACTATAACAAAACCGACTGTAAAAGCGTATCACAAAAAATGACATAGTTTTTAATCGCCCGATTCGGACATAACATCCATGAGTTCATACAGTTGTTCTTCTTCTTTTTCTGAAGATAAGCCAATAGCAACTTCTGAAATATAAAAAAACATCCCTACCAACATCGATAAAACCGAAAATACAAACATGAGTATCGCGACAACCAATGCTTGTTGAACATACAACGTCAGCCCAAGCACTAAACAGGTCGCCATAATTCCTATGATGCCAAGTAATGTGTAGAAAAAAGCGTTTTTAATTTTAGTGGCACGATGCTCAATAGATTTGATTTGTGCTTGTAAAACTAAAACCTCTTGTTTCCTACCCGCCAATGCCGCTTGATGTTTTTCTTTGTGAAAAGTCCGTAATCGCGTCACGATTCCCATTAAACGAACGTTAATCGAAAGTACCAATAAACCCGCCGCCGAAATGAAAATGGCAGGGGCGACGAAGGCTTGAAAAAGTTCTAAATTAGTCATGATTATTCTGTGAAATGAAAAGTTGCCACCCGTAATTGAGTTCAAAAATAGTAGCATTCGTCTATGACGATTTAACGGATTTTAAAATTTACCAACAATTGACTGAACATTTTAATGTTATCCAACTGTAACATTATCTAGTTACGATAACTCACCAAAGCAGTAACGGCTGGTAAAAATTTTCAACTCAATTTTGCACAGGAGTTTCCAATTTATGTCTGCACAAACAAAACTAGAAAACATAACGATTGTGACGGGAGCTTGCCCATTTAATGCGGGTGGACTTGCCTTTCAAGATGCCGCGCCGATTCATCAATGCGTTTTTGTTCCGAATAATTTACATACGGTCGAATCGCGACAAGCGGCTTTCAATTTTGTTTCTTCAATTGAACGCGGTTGTGGTTCGTGTTCAAACGTTGTTTTGCATGGTGATGAAAATAGCGCGGAAGTTGTTTGGAGTGGCTGTGGCAATGTTCAAGCACCGATAATAAATCGTTCCTTACAAGGTTTGGAAACAGAAGATTTAGGATTTATTAACGAAAACGGTAAAACGGCACATATTATTTTGGTCAAAGATGCTTCTTTATCTGAAGTAAAAAGCCGATTTGAAGCCATTTATGATTTGAAAATGTATTTAAATTAAAATCCGAAACTTTGAAAATAAAATCACATGAAAATACACGAAACTGATGTAAGTTT
>JBAXMT010000255.1:0-3547 GCA_037134135.1 Methylococcaceae bacterium
TGGAAATCGATTTCGGTGGCATCGTTAAAGAATACGCGGCAGATAGAGCGGCAACTTTGTGTTTGAACGCAGGGATTTCAAACGGCATTGTGAATTTAGGCGGCGATATAAAAATCATCGGCGCACATCCTGATGGCAAACCGTGGCGTGTCGGCATTCAACATCCGCGTGATAAAACCAAAGTGTGGAAAACGGTAAAATTAAAAACGGGCGCGTTAGCGAGCAGTGGCGATTACGAGCGTTGCATCGTCATTGACGGCGTGCGTTATGGGCATATTTTGAACCCAAAAACGGGTTATCCCGTGCGACATTTAGCAGCGGTGAGCGTTGTTGCAGATTTATGTGTGGTTGCTGGAAGTGCCGCGACGATTGCCATGTTGAAAGAAAAAGACGGTGAAAAATGGTTGCAATCGCTTGGCTTGAAAAATTACACGTTTAAAAATTAACCACCACTTCACCGCCTCTATTTCGCGCACTCACAATTTTAAATTGCAACGGTGTTTCGGCAAAAATAGCGCGGGTGGATTCAACTAAATCTTCGGCAACATCTTCGCCTTCAATCAAACAAAATCCTGTGGGTCCCCACGATGTTTGACCAATTGCAACTGCGCCACGTTCTGCTAAAAATTGCATCGCTTTTGCTACGTCAGGACTGGTAAATACACCACCTTGCGCGGGTGAAAAATGTTCGCCGACCGTTCGTTGCAATTCAGTAATTACTTCACCAAAACGCGCTAAATCATTTTCAGCAATTGCTGGCAAGGCTTGCATCAACAATAAATAACTTAATCGCTCCGCTTCGTTGCGAGGAAAAGGCGGTAAGGTTTTGAAGGCTTGAATTTCTTGCTGACCGTGTAAACCTTGACCACGTTGGTCGAAAACCAAAATGAATCGCCACGTTTCAGGAATATCGAAATGCGCCAACATCGGCGGTGTAATGGTATTTTCACCACGTCCACCATCGACCACAAAACCACCTTGTTCAAAAATACCGATGCCAATACCTGAGCGCAATCCACGGTCCATCATGGCGGCAATATCTCGCACGTTTAAATTTAAATCATAAAACGCATTTAATCCTGCACCGACCGCTAACGCCATTTGTGTTCCTGAACCTAAGCCGACGTGTTCAGGAATGGCTTCGATAACGTCGATTTGAATTTCGTCGGAAACGTTGAACGTTTGACAAAAAGCCGTTAAGCATTTTTCAGCGCGTTCATTTGTCACGATTTTTTTTTCAGCCGAGGTGATGATCAACTGTGTCACGGGTTCGTTCAACGCCACGCCGATACTGCCAAAATGCCGCCCTAACGCGCCACTTAAATCTAAAAAACCCATGTGCAGCCGTGCGGGTGCGATAACAGAAACAGAAGAAAATGAAGTCATGCCTAACCATTGAAAAATAAAGAGTAGCGCAAAGATAGCAGATTTGGGGATTATTGAAAGTGCGTTATAAAAACACCTGTAAACCCACATAACAGCGCGTTAATGTGCAATTTTTATTGTGCTACAATTCGCGCCTTATTTAACCCTTCTGAATAATTGTGACCTATGAATAAAATGAGCAAGAAAAAAATTTTTGCGTTACTTGCTAGCGTAATTGCTTTGATAGTTTTTCAACGTGAATTGTTGATTCCAATGGCAAAAGATGCTGCAAAATCCGATTTATTCCTCATCGACAGCAAAGATCAAGGCAGCATGATTACGCAATCAAATGACATGACAGCGTTTGCGTTTCAACATTGCAACACGCATCTTAAAGCGGATTTAGATCCAAAAACGACGGTGACGTTACCTGAAAAAGCCTTGAATGCGTGGAGTTTGGGGAATTATGAATATGTGGTGAGTGCAGAAGCTGACGTTTCGCACGAGGGTTCTGCGCCTAAAAAACATAAATATGTGTGCCGAATTAGCTATCAAAATGGCGACGACATTAGCGGTGCCAAAGATTTTGCGAATTGGTCATTAGATGGTTTATCTAAAGTGGATGACGAGCAAAAATAAAATCCCTCTCATTCCCACGCAGCGCGTGGGAATGTAGTAGATGCTCCACATCCTATTTAACGATACATTTCACTTAACGCTTTCGCTTCCAACGCAAACTCCGCCCGCAATTCCAATGGTTCAAGCACTTCAATTCCCGTTCCAAAACTGCGAAGCCACCAATGTAATTGTTCTGTATTCGTGACGATGGCTTCTAATAAATAATGGTCATCGTCAATGTCGCTAATTTTCTGCTTCGTGCAAAGCGGCGTTTCTAATAACATTTGTTTCAAAAAACCATTCACTTTCAATTTCAATGTGATGGCTTCCAAATGATTATCGACAGGATAACTAAAACTCCCTTGTGCAATGTAATCCTCCAACACAAAATCCGCTGGCACAGAAACAATGCGGTCGCTCAATTCAACGTCTTTAAATCGGTGCAATGCCAATTGTTTAACGTCGGTGTAATTAAAAATCGTGGCAACCAAATAAATGCTATTGTGACGAAAAACCAAACCCAACGGATTGATTTCATAAGTTTTTGGCGATTTATTGATGGCTTGATAAGTGGCTTTGAAACGCAGATTTTTGAGTAACGCCTCATAAACCACAGCCAAAACAGAAGGCTCAATTTCGGCGGGCAACAAAGGCAAATTATTCGGCACAATGCCGACTTTATCAATCCAATGCTCAAATTTGGATTCTTTCAAACGCTTGTCCGCCAAATCAAAATAACCCGTTAAACGCGCTCGAACCGAAGGCGGCAATAACGGTTCAAGAAACATTTCAGCTAATTTAAACGTCAACGCTTCATCCGTTGACATCATCGGCAATTGCATTGGGCTGGAATTATCAATCCAAAACCAACGCAATGGTTTGGTGTTTTCAGTGCTTGCAATCGGAAATAATGGCGACGCAGACAGTTTCACCAAATCGCGTTGCACCGTTCGCAAATCAACAACGTAATCCATATTTTGCAATTTTTCTAAAATGTCGGGTGTCGAAATCGAATTCGGGGCTTTCGGAATCAAGCACAACATATCGAAATAGCGTAACAAGCTCTCCATCGGTTTTCCTTTTATTGAATCACTACATCAAGCCGCTTGCCTAAAACTCCAATGGCTTTTTCCAATTGTTCTAAACGTGACGTGTGTGTTAAATCCAGCAAACGGTCAACTTGTGGAGCGTGCCAATTTAACCGTCGCGCTAGTTCAGATTTTCGCACGCCTTGTTTTAACATTTCGGCATAAAGTCCCAATTTCACACATTCCAATGCCGACGGGTGAACCGTTGGCAAACCTTCCATCATAGAAGCTGTCGGTAACGGACGGCGGTCATTCACATAAAACGACAACGCCGTTTCAAGTGCATCAACCGCTTGTTTCAAGGCTTCACTTTCATTTTCACCAAACGTAATCGCTTCGGGAATATCGGGAAACGTTACTAAAATCGTGCCGTCATCAGGCGTTAAAACAACGGGGTAATCGAACATTTTTGCTCCTTATTTCAAACCAAGTTGGCGTTTAATCGCGGTTTCCAAACCTTTGCCGAGTTCGGTTGT
>JBAXMT010000256.1:0-3500 GCA_037134135.1 Methylococcaceae bacterium
GTGAAGCGATGGACAAAGATTTGTACGACTTGCCACCTGAAGAAGAAAAAAACATTCCACAAGTTTGTCATTCTTTCGACCAAGCTTTAGACGCTCTGGACAAAGATCGTGAATTCTTGACGCAAGGCGGCGTGTTTACTAACGACGTGATTGACAGCTACATTAAATTGAAAATGGAAGAAGTCACCCGCTTGCGTATGAGTACACATCCAGTTGAATACGAAATGTATTACAGCTTGTAAAAACGTGCCGTTTTAAGTTTTACGCAACATAAGAACGCCCCATATTTTGGGGCGTTTTTTTATGGTTTATCAATAATTTTAGGAGTAGAAAATGAAAGCATGGTTAGTTAATACGAACGTTGGAAATAACGAAGAATGTGTTGAATATATGATTCGCCACAACAAAGTTGCTGCTTATTACAATCCCGCCAATTCAAAAATTGATAGGATTGAAAAAGATGATTTGGTTCTCCTTTATCATAATCAATCCCGAATTGTTGCTGTTGGTTGTGTTGTTAAGAAATTTGTCCCTCATGTTTTTCAACAATGTATGAATGATATTGAGCATTGGGCTGATGTAAACTGGATTTGGAAAGCGTCCTTTAGTGAAAAAAATGGAATTTTTAACCCTTTAAATCCAATTATTCGAACCGAAGAATTAGGTATTCCTCAACCTTTAGTTAGACCGACTGTATCCAACATTACAGAACATTTGAATTACAAACTCTTGTTTGAGGAAATTTCAAAAAAACAAACCTATATGTAATTACACGTTTTTGTTAATTGACTCAATGGGCAGCGAACTTGTTTCCCTGCCTTTTTTATGGAGAATAAAATTAAACCCCGTCATTGATTTAAAAAATGGCGTTGTCGTTCACGCGAAACAAGGGCAACGCGAACAATATCAACCGATAAAAAGCATTCTCACGCCGAATGCCGATATTTATTCTGTGCTGCGTGGTTTTTTGTCGATATGCGATTTCGACACGTTTTATGTTGCTGATTTGAATGCGATTACAGGGCAGGGCGATAACGAGAATCTCATTCGACAAGTGTTAAATGACTTTCCGAAAATCACGTTTTGGGTGGATGCGGGTTATCAACGAGTGCAAAAATTCCCGCACAATTATTTTCCCGTATTGGGCAGCGAATGTTTTACCGATGATAATTTGGGCGAGCTGGCGGATTTTGAAAAGCGATTTGTGTTGTCGCTGGATTATGGCGCGATGGGCGAAAGGCTTGGTGCAAAAAAACTGTTTACGCAAACCGAACTTTGGTCGGACGATGTGATTATTATGACATTGAATCGCGTGGGTAGTTCGCAAGGCGCGGATGTTGAATTATTGACGCAGTTTAAACGGGATTATCCACAGAAAAATTTTATTGCGGCGGGTGGCGTGCGAAATGTTGATGAACTCGAACAACTTAAAACGATGGGAATCAATTTCGTTTTGTTAGCCAGCGCGTTACATTCTGGCGCGATAACAAAAGCGGATATTGCCAAATTATAGGCAAAAAAATACCTCAGCAAGCTGAGGTATTTTTTATGTTTAACAAAAACCCGAAAACGGGCTTTTTAATTAAACGCTGTTTGCAGCAAACGGGTGTTTTGCTTCTTTTTTCGCAGCAACAACTTCTTTCGCAGTTGGTGTGCCAGCAATAGCGCGTTCCAAAGCTTCTTTCGTTGCTTTGTAGTTATATTCTTCGATTTTAGTGTCGTCTTCAGCCATCCAGTGAATGAATACGCCAACAGAAATGAACAAATCGTCAGCTTCATCAGCTGGGATTGTGCCATCTTCAACAGAATCAGCAATCGCCATAGCAACCGCACGTTGTGCTGGGCCAAACATTTGAACAGCTTGTTTAGAACCTTTGATTGTTACTTTGTTGAACAAGATAGTTGCTGGTTTAACCATCAAGTTTGGTGCAACAACAGCTAACAAAGTTGAAAAGCCGTCTTTGTTGTTTGTTAAAGCAGTTGCGAAAGCGGTTTCAGCCGCTGAACCGCGAGGCCCAATAATCAAATCGATATGAGCGATTTCGTTGCCTTCGCCTACTAATGATTCACCAACGCGCAAGTTATTGATTTTAGCCATGTTGCTTTTCTCCTTTGAACAAAAAAATGATAAAACTGAATTTAATATCGACATTACTCATGTCTCCGATTTGTCTCTACGCACAGAGAGAACATTCTAAAAATACGGTTAATACTGTTGCAACCGTTAAATCAGCAGATGTGCCTGGATTTAAACCGTGTGATTTAAGCTCCGAATCCATCCGATGAAGCAGCGGTTTAACCTGCTCAGGGTCATCTATGTTTTGCAGCTTATTACTAAGCTCACCCATCATAGTTGCTACCCTTGCAGAGTACCGACTCCCAAATTTTCTCTCGATATGACTATCAGGAAATTGACTCAACAAATCTGCATAAACTGCAACTGCCGCCCAACTCTGCTCACCCCACCGATTGAAAGCGTGATTATACCTGAAAACGCCTAAATCAAAAATATCTTTATAATCGGTAACGTACTGTAACGCCACTCTATCTTTGTCACATGCTAATTGCATCGCAGCTTGTAGCGTAATTGTTGCATTTTGATTAACATCTGCGTTATTAACTTCACCCAAACCCGCCGGTGATGCTAAAGAGATTGCTTGAAACGTCCACATCGCATCGTTAATTGTCGTATTTTCCAATATGTTAGCCAGTGCCACACGCAAGGCTAAGTCCGGAAAAGTCTGCACAGCTTGAATTAACGGAGCACACAATAAAATAATGCCTAAATTCGTGTTACATCCCACGGCATCGCGCGTCGCTTTTATCGCGTAAAAAATCTTTTCACCGAGCGAATAATTCACGTCGCAAAGTGGCAATGCACTCACTTCCGCACTTCGGCGAAAATCTTCCACCGTCATGTTGTGACCTTCGGAATAAATGCTGACGTTTCCTGGTTTGAAGGCTTGTAATTCGACTTCACAGGCTTCGCGATAAAGTGCCGCTAATTTATCTTGAGTAAGGTTCATTTTCGCCCCACCACATTCATTCCCACTTTCAATTCAATCTCGTCAATGTATCCCACCGCGCCCTCTGTCGTTTGCACATAATCGATTACTTCTGCCTGCGAGTTTAACTCCGTCGGCTGCGTACCTTTTCCGATATAACGGCGAACCGTCCAATAACCGGTGTATTTTTCTTCGTCCTGATTCATAAATGTAGTTAAAAAGCGATTTCGTTCGGGTGTATCTATTTTAGCATTCGCCGGTTTCACGTTAATCTCTGCAATAGAAATAATTCTGCCGATAAATTTTCTGAATAGTCAGTAAATCCATTTTAGGTACGTTATTATTCCCGATAATCACTATATCACTGGCAATGGCTTGTGTGAAAATCAGAAAAATCACGGGTGACAAAGCGTTAATTATCTTTTTTATTTTATTCGCCTGTCAAAACAACACAACGTTAGTCTTCATGTTGAAAATTAAGTGCTGCTCCGTACA
>JBAXMT010000257.1:0-3498 GCA_037134135.1 Methylococcaceae bacterium
TGAAACACAAAAACAAAACCGCCCGCTTTTTTTTGAAAAACGGGCGGTTTCAGGCGAACTACAAAACAAAATCCCCAGCAACTAAACTGCTCACTCCATTGAGTTGAATCGCAAAATCTGCTGTTTCATCAGCATTCACATTGCCATACAAAATGTGAGTTGTCGTATCAAAAAATAATTGTCCCGCTTTCGTAAATACACCTGAAAATTCTGCGCCCATTTCAGGTTTTGAAAAGGCTTGGTCTTTTGCTTTGCTGGTGTCGGCATCAATCCCAGAAAGGTCGATTTTGTCTTTTTCGCTGTGTAAAAAATCCGTGATGATTTCAATTTTAGAATGTGAAACTGGTGCATCTTTGATGCTTTTATAAACAAATTTATCCACGCCTTTTCCGCCCGTTAATTCATCAAAACCTAATCCGCCATTTAGCGTGTCATTTTTTGCTGTGCCAATAAGTTTATCATCGCCATTTGTTGGTTTTGAACTGGCTTGGCTGGTAACTGGCTGCGTTTTTGTACTGGTCACACTTTCTGCTGTGCCTTCTAAATCGGTATAACTTGCTTTAACACTTATCACTTTATTCACATCGGCAGCAGTCAGCGTGTAGCTGGTTTGATTTGCCCCCGAAATGACTGTGTCACCACTCAACCATTGATAACTAATCGTTCCCAACCCGTCTAAATCCGCCAGTGCGTTTGAAGCCGTCAACGTTTTACCTTGTTGCGCGTCACCCGTGATAACAACTGAACCCGTCGGCAAATCGTTCACATTGACAATGCCTACGCCATCACTGGTCACACTTTCTGCATTGCCTAAACTATCCACATAACTCGCCGTGACACTGATTTTTTTGCCAACATCTGATTGTGTTAAAGCGTAAGTTGTTTGATTTGCACCTGTGACAGCCACGCCTTCACGAAGCCATTGATAACTAACTGTGCCTAAGCCATTGGCATCTGCCAGTGTATTGCTTGCAGTTAAAGTTTTATTTTGGCTTGCTGTACCAAAAATAGTGACGTTGCCTGTTGGTGGATAATTGGTTGGAATTACAACTAACTGAGTTGGGTTGCTCGTCATACTTTCTGCATGATTTTGTAAATCAGCATAATCGAGTTTTAGACTAATAGATTTACCCACATCAGCCGCCGTTAACATATAGACAACTTGATTCTCACCAGGAATGATTTCGCCATTTCGTAACCATTGATAGCTCATTACCGCAGAATAATCAAAACCATCCACATCTTGAATTGAATAAGAAGAAAGACTTAAATATTGTCCTACTATTGAATCTCCAAGAATCTTAATGTCACCTGTAGATGGTGTATTTTCTGGCAATTTAGGAATTACAACGTTTTCTAATGGTTTTATAACTGATATGTCATAAAACCCTCCGTTGTAAAAAGTATCATTGAATGCCTGAACTCTTAAGTAGTAGGTGCCTGGTTGAAAAGTATATAAATCGTAGGTGACTTTTGCAGCCTCCATATTAGGCGGAATCCCTCCTGCACCAATATTTCGACCAGAAAGCTGTGTCATATCTGGAGAATACCAATCGACATCCCAGATACCGAAATTCATTGTAGATGTGTCAAAGGTTACCGTTGTTGTTTCATTGAAAGTAGATACGTTAATGCTGTACCAATCAACATCAGTAGTATTAGACAAGTATCCTTCAACTTTTTCGTTAAAAGATGTTGCAAAAGTTCTTTCGTCGTTATATTCCGATTCAAGAGGCGTAGTGACATTGTCTGTTTGTACTGATTGCAATCCAACAATTAACGCCGTCGCACTACTGGTCATACTTTCAGCAGTACCTTGTAAATCGGTGTAACTGGCTTTAATGCTGATTGATTTACCAACGTCCGCCGAGGTCAATGTATAAGTCATTTGATTTGCACCAGGAATGATTTCGCCATTTCGTAACCATTGATAGCTCGTCACCGCAGAATCATCAAAACCATCTACATCTTGAATTGAAGAAGAAGAAAGATCCAAATATTGTCCTACCATAGGATCCCCAAAAATCTTAATGTAACCTGTTGGTGCATGATTAACGGTTTTTAGCATTGAATCAATTGCAATGGTTTCATCATTAAATTTCAAAAACTGTATATTGCTTAATGTATCCGTCCCTTCTGTACTATTGCTAACCAAATAACTCGTTTCATTTTTTAATACGGTGTAGCTTGATTTGTTGCCATTATAAACAGCTGTATTTATACCAAAACCGCCGTCCAAAATATCGTCACCCGTACCACCATCTAGCGTATCATCGCCGTCGCTTGCGTTAAGAGTGTCATTACCTGCATAACCCATTAGGTATTCCGAACCTTTTGAGCCAGTTATACTATCGTTTCCAACCATTAAATCAGCCAAAATCTTATAATTGTCTAGTGATTCAATGTCTATGTTACCTTCAATCATTAACGAATAATTACCCGACGTTAACGTTATATTACTTGTACTTCCAGCTCCCAATTGATTATTTGAATAATCAACAGTTATGTTTGTTGCTACGTTAAGAGTGTCATTACCTTTTTGAACGTTAAAATTGTTTATTGAGCCTCTACCAGTATATAAATCAACTCCCATGTTCACTGCTATTGTATATTGCACATCGCTCAGTAC
This sequence comes from Methylococcaceae bacterium, assembly GCA_037134135.1. Classification (GTDB taxonomy): domain Bacteria; phylum Pseudomonadota; class Gammaproteobacteria; order Methylococcales; family Methylomonadaceae; genus UBA10906. The sequence goes on from JBAXMT010000257.1 coordinate 2,630, forward strand.
GATTTTATTCATGTAACCTGCTGAATAATAGCCACTGAACTTTATCCCTAAATCATTGAATGAATAATCAATTTGAGTGATTGTACGAGAATATGAATTTAAGTTATTTCCGTAAATAGAAACGAAATTACCATTACTTAAATATCCAGCCTGCTTTGAAGAAGAATTTATTGTGTAGAGCGATATATCTGAGGACGTACTAAGCACGACACTTAATAAATCAGAGACTGATGCGCTAAAATCTGGCGATATTAAGTCAGAAAAAAATTTTTTATTTACATCGTCTAAACTTGGAAAGTTTGTTGTTATTTTCATAGTGTGTTTTACAAATTGTGTTGAATTAACCAACAGTTAAAATGAGGGTGTGTGAGTTTGTTTAATCGTCGTTTCGTAATGCAGCGACAGCTTCAAGGTGCAACTAAATTAGGATGCGATTTCACCCATTCGCGTAAAACTTCATTCATTTTGGCTTGCCAATTTTCGCCAGTGGCTTTGAAGATGGCGATAATGTCAGAATCTAAATTAACGATTTCTTTTGATGAAAATCCGCGTTTAATCAAAACGCCATTGTTATATTCGTCGGCTTGTTCAAAAAACGCATCCGTTAATTCGGGCGCGTCGTCTTCATCAATCCAATCGGTGTCCATAAAATTCTTGTTCGCGTTCATTAGCTTTTCTCATTGAAATAATGCGGCGATTTTCACCACGAGGAGTCCAAACGACAACAACCATTCGTTCATCTAATTTACCAAACGTAATAAAACGTGGTTCATTGTAATCTTGTCGATTATCAGGTGCTGTGAATTGATGCCCTGCAAAAACTTTTTCTGCATCGGCAAAATCTAAACCACGTTCTGTTAAGGTTTTGT
>JBAXMT010000258.1:0-3491 GCA_037134135.1 Methylococcaceae bacterium
ACGACGAAACCAAAGTTATTTTGATGATTGGTGAAATCGGTGGTCCACAAGAAGTCGATGCGGGAATTTTTGCTCAAGCGAATATGAAAAAACCTGTGATTGCGTATATTGCGGGTTTGACTGCGCCAGAAGGTCGTCGTATGGGTCACGCGGGGGCGATTATTTCGTCTGCGGGTGAAAGTGCGGCGGAAAAAGTCGCGATGTTGCTTGATTTAGGCGTAACGATTTGCCCAACGCCTTCGGCGATGGGCGAAACGGTGGCGAAGGTTTTGGCTGGGTTGAAGTAAAATTTTTGCAATAAAAAACGCGACTTTTTAGGGTCGCGTTTTTTAGATTTGCAGCTATAAATTTTTAGTACAAAACAGAAGGTGAGCCAATCGTTATGTATCCAGCCGCACAATAGCCACCATTAGCTAATAAGGCATCATCATAAGCTACTGCGATTTCTTTTCCAGTGCTTAGTGCATCTGAAACTAAGTTAAATGCTTGGCTATCTTGAGCTACAAATAACACTTTGCCTTCTGCCCATTTTGGACACGCCCCTGCTTTAGAAACACCTTTCAACGTGAACCAAAAAGCGGGTGGCTTCCATAAAGGTTGTTGTTGAGCATCGTGAGTTCTTATAAGTTCTACTTTTCCTTTTACAAAACCAGTCGCAGCGTTTGTCGAATTATTAACACCTATAATTCCAAAAATCGCCAAACAAATCGGTATAAATTTCTTCATTTTCGTAACCTCATCAATTAAATTAACAAGCGGTCGATTCTAAAGTTGCCGCCAAGTGGCTACAATGACAAAAAAATGGTGCTACTAATCATATTTATGGTGATTTATGAAAGTTAGAAGAAAAATGAGCATTCTTCGAGAATCAAAAGGTATTTCACAAGCAGAAATAGCTGAAAAATTAGATGTTGATGTGAATACTTATGCCAGAATAGAACGAGGTGAAACTAACGTTTTGCATCCTAAATTATCCAAAATTGCTGAACTTTTAAATGTCGATATTCTTGATTTGTTAGCAGATGATAAAAACGTATATTTAGTTTCAGAAAGTAACAATAACAACACAAGTTGCGTTATTGGTTCATCATCAGAAATCGCTTTTGAAATACAAAAATTGCAAATGGCAATTGCTCATAAAGACGAAACGATTAACCATAAAGACGAAATTATTGATTTTCAAAAACGTGAAATTGCGCGGTTGGAAGAAATTATTGCGTTGATGAAAAAATCTGGAGATTTCAACTAATGCGTTACACAATCAAAGCACAACAAATATCGGTTTAGAGGATTAAATTATGATTTCAGTCACTATTTCAGAACCATTAGCCCAAGCGGCGATTTCAGAAGCAAAAATTTGTCATCGCACTATCGATAGCCAAATCGACCATTGGGCAAAAATTGGCAAAATTGCCGAAGAAAATCCTGATTTGAGTTTTGAATTTATTAACGCCGCTTTGCAAGGTCGAAACGAAGTTTTAACGGGACAAACTGAACCTTATTCGTTTGATTAACATGGAAGTTGTACAAACTCGTCAGTTCAAACAAGCCGTGAAAAAACTCACACCTAAACAAAAAAAGGAACTCGACGACGCAGTAAAAATCGTTATGAGTAATCCTTACATCGGCGACCAAAAGAAAGGCGATTTAAATTTTTTGTGGGTGTATAAATTTCACATGAATAATCAATTGACGTTGCTGGGCTATAGCTACAAAGACGAAATTGTTACCTTGAATTTGTTGGCGGTCGGCAGTCACGAAAATTTTTATCGTGATATAAAAATTGCGATTCATTAGCCCAAGCGACAATTTCACAAACTGGAGATTTCAACTAATGCGTTACACAATCAAAGCACAAATTTATGTCGGTGAAGAATCAGGTTTTGTCGCGGAATGTTTGGATTTACCTGTTGTCACACAAGGTCAAACGCTCGATGAAGTTGTGCGAAATTTGAGAGAAGCTATCGAGTTACATTTGGAAGATGAAGATTTAGAAACATTGGGCTTTTCTCAAAATCCGCCTATCGTGGTGAATTACGAAATGGCGGCAATATGCCAAAATTAAAACGTCTAACTGCGAGAGAAGTTTTAGCTATTTTGGCAAGTTTTGGTTTTGTTGTGGCATCTCAAAAAGGCAGTCACATCAAGTTGGTGCGTCAGATTGCGAATGAAAAACAAGTTTTAACGATACCGAATCATTCATCGCTCGACACAGGAACTTGCAAAGCGATTTTGCGACAAGCTAGTCGTTACATCAGTTTGACTGAACTTTCTGCCTATTTTTATTGCGAGTAATTTATGAACGCACAACCTAATATAAACACAGCTCACAGCCTCTACGCACTTTACGAAACGTTGCCCGATACGATTCAACGCGCCTTTCTTGAAGAATTATGGCAAAAGAAACGCCAAGAACTTGAAGACCTCGCGTTTTATTTGGATTGCAAACAAGCCAAAGACGAAAACGATTTTTTAAGTGAAAACGAAGCGCAAACATTTATTCAAAGTTTGGCGCAATGAAAATCGAAATCACGAAACGATTTGTCAAAGACACGCAAAAAATCACCGACAAACGGATTTTGTTAAAAATTCAGCAAGTTTTGCTTGATGCACAGAAAATTGAAAGTTTGATTAGCCTGAGTGATTTAGAAGAAATGTCGGGGTATCCCAGTTTTTACCGCATCAAATTCGATTACCGTTATCGGATTGGAATTTATTTTGAGAATGAAACAATCCAATTTTTGCGTGTCGGTAGTCGTGAGAGTTTTTAGAAAAAATTTCCGTAAGCGAGAGTAATCATGATTTCAGTCACCATTTCCGAATCCTTAGCCAAAGCGGCGATTTCAAGCATTCGCACCGCATTTCCTAACACATTAGCCATTTATCTTTTCGGAAGTCGTGCTAACGGCACAGCAAATTCAGACAGTGATTTAGATTTAGCCGTATTGGTTGCAGGTTATGCAGAGCCTTTGCAACTTTGGGATATATCGAATGATTTAGCTGAAATCGCAGGTTGTGACGTGGATTTACTCGATATGCGAGCGGCTTCAACTGTCATGCAATATCAAATTTTGCAAAAAGGTCACTGTTTATGGGCAAATAAATTAGAGGCTAATTTGTTTGAGTGTTTTGTCTTAAACGAAAAATTAAATTTTGACCAAGCCCGTGCGGGATTATTAGACGATATTCAAAAGAGAGGAACAGTTTATGGATGATGTGTTAATCAACAAAGCCGACACGATTGAACGTTGCGTTGCGCGAGTTCGAGAAGAATATGATTTTAATCCAGAAAGTTTTGAAACTAACTATACCCGTCAAGATGCTGCCATTTTAAACATTCAACGAGCGTGTGAAGCCGCATTAGATATGGGGCAACATTTAATTCGTCGTGATACTTTGGGCGTGCCACAAAGTTCGCGTGATGTTTTTGACTTACTCGCTAAGGATTCGGTCAAAAATAACTTCCCGATTCGGTCATTTTGCTCCCATGG
>JBAXMT010000259.1:0-3463 GCA_037134135.1 Methylococcaceae bacterium
TAAAATTTACATAATCCTAAAAAATATTAATGAGGAGAGATCTTTCTTTATAATGAAAACCTTTCCAACCTTTTTTCCCTTACTTTAATGAACATAAAAAAATTAGAAGCTCGCGAATTATCATGTATTCGAGATGAGCGTGTTCTATTTAGTGACTTAAATTTTACCTTAAAAAGCGGACAAATTTTGTTGATTGAAGGGCGGAATGGTGCGGGAAAAACGTCCTTATTGCGAATTTTGACAGGCTTTAGAAAATCCGAATCGGGTGATTTATTTTGGAACGACGAGCGAATTGATGACACACAAGAATTTTATCAAGACACCGCTTACATTGGACACAATAACGGTTTGAAAGACACATTGACCGCTGAAGAAAATTTACGTTACGCGCAATCCTTAGCGATTACTACATTGTCGATTGATGACGCGCTGCAACAAGTGGGATTAAACGGTTATCAAGAAACGTTGGTGCGTTTTATGTCGGCGGGACAACGGCGACGTTTGGCATTGGCGCGATTGCTTTGCACCCACAAACCACTGTGGATTCTCGACGAACCTTTTACCTCGCTTGACCGTGCAAGCATTAAATTATTTGAACAATTTATTGAAACCCACGCCAATCAAGGTGGCTTGGTAATTATGACTTCGCATCATGACACATCGATTCCTCACACTTTGCTGCAAAAAATCCATTTATGAAAACGTCTTCTTTATTTCAAGCATTTAGCGCAGTGATTAAACGTGATTTGGTTTTAGCCTATCGTCATCGTGCAGAATTGATCAATCCGTTAGCGTTCTTCGTGATGGTGATTACCTTATTTCCATTGGCTTTAGGCGCAGAAATCGCGCTGTTAAAACGTATCGCCCCCGCGATTATTTGGGTCGCCGCGTTACTCGCCTCATTGATGTCGATTGAAAATCTATTTCGTGCGGATTACGACGATGGCAGTTTGGAATTGATGGTGATGACACCCCATTCGCTGTCGATTTTGGTGTTGGCGAAAGTCACTGCACACTGGTTATTATCAAGTGTACCACTGTTATTTATCGCCCCGTTAATGGGGCTGATGTTGCACATGGACAGCGACGTGATTGGCGTTTTGTTATTGACGTTATTGTTGGGAATGCCCGTGTTGAGTTTAATCGGCGGTATTGCAGTGGCGTTGACACTTGGCTTACGAAAAGGTGGTGCGTTGATGGCAGTTTTAGTGTTGCCGTTGTATGTGCCAATTTTGATTTTTGCGAGTAGTGCGGTTGATGCCGCAATGAGTGGTTTTCCTGTATCAGGACATTTGTCGATGATGTGTGCGATTTTATTTTTGGCAATTACTTTAACGCCATTGCCAACGGCTGCCGCTCTAAAAATGAGCTTGAGTTAATGTCGCATTAAATGACCATTTACATGAGTCGCGACGAATAAATGTATTTTTAAAATAACTCTTTTTTATTCAATAAATTACTTTCAATTTTAATTATTTCATTCTATGTTTTATGCGTTATATCACGCATTTTTGATTTTCAAATGCGCGATATAACATAGTTAAAATTGTTTTCTAAATGCAAAACAACTTACAAAATAGAACTGAACTATAATGCCGCGATTTTAGTTTTAACCTCCTGCTGTTTTTAGCAATCTTTTAAAAGCCGAGTTCACATCAATTATGTTCATGCGATTTATTTATAAATTTTCCTCACCCCCTTATTTTTACGCAATAAGTGGAAAAATTATTCCGTGGTTGACGGCATTATTTTTTCTATTATTGGGTTACGGTTTGTACGGTGGTTTAGTCACCGCGCCAGCGGATTATCAACAAGGCGATAGTTTCCGAATTATTTACGTTCACGTTCCAGCCGCGTGGATGTCTATGTTTATTTATGTGGTGATGGCGATTAGTGGCGGAATTGGGCTAGTGTGGCGCATCAAACTCGCGGAAATTGTTAGTATTTCGAGTGCGTCCGTCGGTGCGAGTTTCACTTTTTTGGCTCTCGTGACAGGCTCACTTTGGGGCAAACCGATGTGGGGCGCGTGGTGGGTTTGGGATGCACGACTGACTTCTGAATTGATTTTGTTGTTTTTATATTTGGGTGTAATCGGACTTTATAACAGCATCGAAGATAAACGCACCGCGTCACGAGCTGTTGCAATTTTAGCGTTAGTTGGCGTGGTGAACATTCCGATTATTCATTATTCCGTTGAATGGTGGAATACGCTGCATCAAGGCGCAACCGTTTCAAAATTAGATAAACCGTCGATGCACATTGATATGTTGATTCCGCTTTTGGTGATGGCTTTAGCATTTAAGGTTTATTACGCTATTGCGTTGTTATTACGTTGCCGAAACGAATTGTTAGAACGTGAACCGAATGGAAAATGGATTGACGAATTATTGGAGAAAGTGAAATGAGCGAATTTTTCGCAATGGGCGGTTACGCCTTTTACGTCTGGACTTCTTACGGCTTAACCTTTGTGCTGATGTTTATCGGCGTAATAAAACCGTTAATGGCAAACAAGCAAATTTTACGCGGCTTACTTTTGAAACGTAAGCGGGAGCAAAATCCATGAGAATCATAAAGCAAAAACGTTTAGGTTTAATTTTGTTGATGGTTGCAGGCATTGGAATTGCGACCTTTTTTGGCTTGCGAGCCTTTAACGATAATCTGATGTATTTCTTTTCGGCAACAGACGTAATCGAAGGCAAAGCCCCGAAAGACCATTTATTTCGTTTAGGTGGAATGGTGGTAAAAGGTAGCGTGGTTCGTCAACCTTCAGGCTTAACGGTTCGATTTGTTTTAACCGACATGGCGAAAGAAGTTACCGTTGAATACACAGGAATTTTGCCTGACCTTTTCCGTGAAGGACAAGGCATTGTGGCAAACGGAAAGTTAGATGCAAATGGCATTTTTATCGCCCAAGAAGTGCTAGCAAAACATGATGAAAATTATATGCCGCCTGAAGTGGCTGGCAGTATGAAAAATAAACCTGCGGAGATGCAAAAATGATGTTGCCTGAATTAGGTCAGTTCGCGCTCATTTTGGCGGCTTGTTTATCGCTCGTTTTAGCGGTTGTACCGCTTGTCGGCGTACAAAAAGGAGTGGGAAGTTGGATTGCGTTGGCGCGTCCGTCAGCGTTTGGACAATTATTTTTTATGGTGGTGTCTTACGGACTTTTGACGACGGCATTTATCAAACACGATTTTTCGGTTTTATATGTTGCTTCAAACTCAAATACGCATTTGCCATTTATGTATTTAATCGCAGGCGTTTGGGGTTCGCACGAAGGTTCATTATTGCTTTGGGCGTTGATTTTGTCGGGTTGGACAAGTGCCGTTGCACTTTTCAGTAAATCATTACCAACTGAATTAGTGGCACGAGTTTTAAGCATTATGGGTGCGGTGGCGTTAGGATTTTTGTTGTTTGTAATTTTTACCTCAAATCCATTTGAACGTTTATTTCCCGCGCCACT
>JBAXMT010000260.1:0-3458 GCA_037134135.1 Methylococcaceae bacterium
ACTTATTATGGAAAAGGCGGTGATATTTTAACACTGGCTGTTTCAAATCAATATCAAGAAAACGGTGCAGGAACGACAACCGATTCAGGTAATTTTCGTGGCACAGCCATTGATATTTTAATGGAAAAGAATTTACCGAATAGCGGTGTTGTGACATTTAACGGCGAATACAAAAATTACGATATTACCAACGGTTACAGCATGGCTTCACGCATTGCAGGTGGTGGTTTTTCAATATTTGAAGGTAATGCCGTTGATGTTAGTGGGATGTATTTATTTCCGCAAAAAATCTTGATTGGTCAAATTCAACCTTTTGTACGTTATGTTAATGTTGCACCAACTGCCAGTGCGAATCGTGACGTTTATGAAGCTGGTATGAATTATGTCATTGACGGACATAATGCAAAAATTTCATTGAGTTACCAATACGGGGATTTAATGACCAAAGGAATGAACTACACACCCACAGCAATGGGCGATAGAATCAATGCAATGAATGTTAATTTTCAGTGGCAAATTTAGGAATTTTTGTAACTACTCAGCTCCCAGTATTAAAAATAATACTTAAAAATCAATGCGATAAAAATATAAAGGAAATAACAGCTGAAAGTTCAAGTTTTGTGGCTTTATACAAATCAATAGGTTACAGAATTTAAAATTATCAGAACAAATTTGTCTCGATTGACGTGATTTTCAACACAATGATTTTAAATAATTTTTATTTTTGTGAGGGGGCTGAGTAGTTACTAATTTTTAGTGTACTACTTATTCACATCCATCATGTAAACAAAAAATATCCAGCTCCTACGGAAAGAATTCCTATAATCAAAAGACAGACAATGATTTGACGCACTTCTTGGTTTATTTGCATGTGTATATGCCTTTTAATTCTTATCGAAGACTTACGACATTTTTCAATCCCGTTTAATAATCTACAAGTTTGAATTGAATAAATACCGAACTACCTTCATTCGGAATACTTTTAATATAAATATCACTGTTAAATAAATTAAAAATTTCTTTTGACAGTGATAATCCTAATCCCACACCCGCCACATTTCCAGACTTATCAACACGGAAGAATCTATCAAAAACGTGAACAATATCATCTTCTGTCAAACCTAAACCTTCATCACGCACTTCAATTTCAAGCGTTTTTTCAGTTTCATCGTGATTGACATTTAGCCAAACATTGCCGCCATTAGGTGAGTATTTGTAAGCATTATCGAGAATGTTATTTAACGCTTGTTTGAATTTGTTTTTATCGACATTTAAGCTAATTTCAGATTCAAAAGGCGAATAAACGACAGCTGTACGTCCTTCGGGAAGGGTGAAATTATCAATCGTATCTTGAATTAAATCGGTAACTTTATGTGATTCAATAACAAAATCTGCACCAGCACGTTCTTCGATTCGACTTAAATCGAGTAATTCGGTAATCATATTGATTAGCCAACTCGATTGCTGATAAATCATTTCAATAATTTCAGGTTGCATTTCAAGTGGAATCATTCCACCGTTAAGCAGTTCTGAATAACCGTGAATTGTTGCAAGTGGCGTGCGTAATTCATGCGTTGCACTCATTAAAAATTCAGATTTAATACGATTGGCTTCTTCTTCTTTTGTAACATCATGGAAAAAATATAGTTTTCCCAACACTGCCTGATTTTTTAAATAAATTTCTTCCCTACCACATAACAAAATAGCGTGGCGGGGACGGGTTAATGTAAAACGTAAAATTTGATTCGTATTTTTTAACGTAGCGAATTGCTCTGTTGTTTGACTTGATAAACTGGTCAAAAACTCTTCTTTTGTCATATTTAACAAATTTGAAATCGAAATTCCCGTGATAAAACTAATCGCTTTGTTTGCTAATAAAATTTTATTTTGATGGTTCACTAAAACATAACCGATTGGACTAACATCGAAAACACTTTGTAAATGGGCGTTACTCGATGCCAATTTCCGCTCACTTTTTGTCAATGCGATGATGACTTTTTTGTATCTAACATTGCTGACATAAAAACCGATAATCAAAACTAAAAGAAAAACGCCGACAATAGGTGAAAGATATTTAATAAGTAAAGGCAGAAACTCTTTTTCTTCGTAGACACCGAACCATTTGTTATACAATTTGTCATAGATTCCGCTGGCTTTCGTTAAAGCCAAACCTTCGTTAATTTTAGCCAGTAATTCAGCATTTCCTTTCTGTACCGCAAATGAGAATTTTTGCGAAAAATTAACTGTAATGGGCAATACATCAATGGTTGTTAAATTTAATTTTTCTAAAGTTAATTTGCCTGTTAATTTTCCCAATAACAGTGCGTCATATTGTTCTGAAGCTAATAATTTAAAACCTTCTTCTGCTGTATCAACTAATACCAGTTGCTTTTCCCAACCTTTTGAAATGGCGTAATCGTGTGCCAAATCTGCGTTCAAAACGATAATTTTTTTATCGTTTAAATCCTCCTCCGAATGAATTCTATCATCGCCATAACGCACAAAAATCGCACCATGTACAATCACATGTGGGACGGTAAAATCAACAAATTTACGGCGTTCATCTGATTGCGCTAGATTGATAAGAACATCTATGTTTCCTGATTGGAATTCCGACAAGACATCATGAAAAGGCAAAACGCGAATGCTTGAATTGAGATGACTTTCTGCCGCTACCGCTTTCCATAATTCTACGGTAAATCCATCAGCTGTTTCATTCGTCAAACCCAATGCAAACGGTGGGTAATTTTGTTCACTTCCAACGATTAAAACTTTGTCATCAGCGTAACTAAGTACGCCAAAACTTAAGAAAAGTAGCATAAAAATCATGCCTAAATTTTTCATGATGTAATACCACCAACAAATTTTCGAGGTAATTCAAACCAAAACATACAACCTAATCCTTTATCAGCGATTTCTACACTGTATCTTAAAACACGATGACAAACTATCATCATTTTTTTAGCGGTTCATAGTAAACGCCTAATATGAATAACACAATGATTGGGCGTTCCCATTTCAGCTAAATGTAGACTGATTTCACAACTTGATAAATTCATCCATAACACGCCCACACGCATTGGATTACCTGCTTTGAACTCTTCTAAATTAAGCTCTAATTCGGGGCATTTTAACGTCACGCACAACGTCCGCCCCTTTTTTTCTGACTCGACCTTGGGTCGTATCTTCTTGTTGTTCTAATTCTTCCATGCCACGTCGTATCGTTTTTGGATCAATTCCAAACACAATGAAATGTAATCTGTTCCACCATTTGGAAGTTTTTCAACTTCAATTGCAGCATAGCGACGTTTGTCTTTTTCTGATAACGTTTTGAACAAACGCTGCATTTTGAGTTCGATATTTGTTTCGTAGCTGATCATTTTTGAAATTGTAATGAAAAATTCTTTGGTCGAATTATCTCATTTCAATTCAATTCAATTCAATTCAATTCAATTCAA
>JBAXMT010000261.1:0-3375 GCA_037134135.1 Methylococcaceae bacterium
CTCGATAATGCAAAATTGCGACGTTTAAAATTGGATTGTGTTAATTCTGCGCGATTGTCTTTTTTCATTCGGTCTTAAAATTAAAAATTTGATAGCCTGAGGCTTATACTTTATAAGCAAGTGCTATGCCTATCAATAGCTAATTGTTTTTGCTTGATTTTTATTACATTAAAACGCATTAGTGTTACAAAAATAGCATTAACTGTTTGATAGCTGTTTGTTAATCAACAACTATTTATTGTAACTACTCAGTCCCCAAAAAAATCAGTTATTCATGAGACAACAGATAGTCCCTTGCCATCGTGTTTTAAGATACAAGGGACTATCGAAATAAGCAAAAATCCGTGAGCTAAACGCACATAAGTAATATCGGTACTCCAAACGGAGAGTATGCAAAATTGATTGAGCCACCGCCTCCCCAATTTTGCATGCCATTCCTAGTAGCATCTTATTTTAAATATCTTTTTTTTAGATGTTTATATCTAAAAATACCGTTTTTTAATTTCGTGCCGATTACTTACTATGTTGTCAACGGGCAAAAAATGTTGTTTAAAACGAAAAATTAGAAATGGTGAAAACAGATGAAACATTTTATTAAGGCAAGCACCCTCGCGGTTTTGTCGCTATCAAACTTAGCGAATGCTGAAGATTTTTATCAAAAAACGAAAGGCTATCGCGTTGAGCCAGAACCAGATCCACCAAGTTACGTCCGTAATTTAAGCAAAACACAATTTGAACAATTTCGTGATGTGGAATGGCTCGATGTGGGTTTAGATTTTCGTAATCGTTACGAATACCGCGAAAACGATTATCGTCCTAGCACAGGAACTAGAACGGGTTTTCGAGAAAATCCTGATAATTTGTGGCTACTTCGCACTCGCGCTTATGTTGGTGTGAAAGACATTTTAGACCCCCTGCGTTTTGCTGTGGAATTTGAAGATGCTCGTAGTTACAACAGTTTGTATCAAAAAACCGATGCCGACGTGAATGAATTTGAAATTATTCAAGGTTACGCCGAACTCTATTTCGATAATGTGTTTGGTCACAATCATCCATTAAGTATTCGCGCTGGGCGGCAATCGTTGGAATTATTAGACCGCCGTTTAATCGGTAATAACCAATTCCGCAATACCACTAATAATTTTGAAGGTTTTCGCGTTCAACTTGGAAAAAAACAAAATAGCTGGCATTTAGATACCTTTGCGTTAAAACCTATAGAACGGTTGAAATACAATTTTGACCAACATGATGAAGATACTTGGATTTACGGCGGCGTTTTAAATTTGCGGCAATGGTCAGAATTTATCACGATTCAACCGTATTTTATTGGTCGCAAAGTCGATGGCGACCCCACAAATTCAATTAACGCAAACCGCAAAGCCGATTCTGATATTTACGCGCCAGGTTTGCGTGTTTATGGTTTGTTTGGAAATAGCGGTTTTGATTTTGACGCGGACATCAATAAACAATTTGGGCGTTATGGTTCTTTGACAGGCACGGCAAATAGACCTGCGACCTATTCACAAGCTCTGCGTCAACAAGACGCGCTCGCTTATTCACTTGAACTCGGTTACACCTTTGACCATGATTGGAAACCGCGTGTGAGCGCGTACTATGGTTTTGGTACAGGTGATAAAAGTCCTAACGATAATATCAATCAGCGTTTTGATGCGTTTTATGGTTTCAATCAACCTTGGTCGCGCAATGATTATTTTTCTTGGGACAACGTTCATGCACCCAAAGCACGTTTGGAATTTACGCCTTATAAGGATGTTCGCATTGACACGGGTTACAACGCTTATTGGCAAGAAAGCGAAACAGGCGGTTGGAATCGAGCAGGATTGCGCGATACAACGGGACAAAGTGGGAGTTTCTTAGGGCATGAATTTGATATTCGGATGCGTCATAAACTTAATCCGTATGTCGATTGGAGTTTGAGTTATGCACGTTTTAATCCAGGTGGTTTTACAGAATCTGTTTCAGCCACAACCGCTGGCGCACAAGGCACAGAAGCCAGTAATTTCTTCTATTTTGAAGTTGGCTTGAATGCGTTTGGCGATGGCAAACCGAAATACAAATAAGAAATTCAATCGGAGAATCAACATGAAAACATTTACAAAATCAGCGTTACTTGGTTTAGGATTATTGTTAAGTTCAAATGCGTTTGCGGAAAGAACCTTACTCAATGTGTCGTATGACCCAACTCGTGAGTTATACAAAGAATTTAATCAAATTTTTGTGAAACATTGGAAAGAAAAAACAGGTGAAGACGTTGCAATTCAACAATCACACGGTGGCGGTGGCAAACAAACTCGCGCGGTAATTGAAGGGCTGCAAGCCGATGTGGTGACACTTGCGTTGTCTTACGACATTGACCAAATTCACGAAAAAGCAGGTTTGTTACCTAAAGATTGGCAAACGAAATTGCCCAATAATAGCATTCCGTACACTTCGACAATTGTATTTTTGGTTCGCAAAGGCAATCCAAAAGCCATTAAAAACTGGGACGATTTGGTTAAAGACGGTGTTTCGGTTGTTACACCTAATCCAAAAACATCAGGCGGCGCACGTTACAATTATTTAGCCGCATGGCGATTCGCTGAAAAGAAAACAGGTAACGAAGCAGGCGCAAAAGATTTCGTGACAAAATTGCTTAAAAATGTCCCTGTTTTAGATTCAGGCGCACGCGGTTCGACAACGACTTTTGTTGAACGTGAAATTGGTGATGTTTTAATTACTTGGGAAAACGAAGCGCATTTGGTTCTCAAAGAATTTGGCGCGGATAAATACGAAGTCGTTACGCCGCCATTTAGCATTTTGGCTGAAACGCCTGTTGCTGTTGTTGAAAAAGTCGCTAAGAAAAACGGAACAACGGATTTAGCCACAGATTATTTGAATTATCTTTACACCAAAGAAGCGCAAGACATTATTGCGAAAAATTATTATCGTCCGATTGATAAAGACGTAGCCGCAAAATATGGCAAACAATTTCCAACGTTAGAACTTGTGACAGTCAAAGATTTAGGTGGTTGGGCTGCCGTTCAAGCGAAACATTTCAACGATGATGGCATTTTTGACCAAATCGTTGCGGAAAATAATAAGTAATTCATTTCTCATTGCGTTAATTCCTAAAAATCACCTCTCCATGCCCAATTTTTGTGAGTAGTTCTCGCAACAATTGGGTTTTTTTATGCCATTTTTAGGTATCTGATTTGAGCATATATCTATCTAAAAATACCGTTTCATTTCGTCGAAGAATTTCTTTAGCATAAATGCCTACCACGATTTAATAAAATTACTCACACAACAAAATTAAGGAACTTAAGTAGCTACTCAAAAGTCTTTTAACAAAATAAAATGGTTGCCAAAAAGTAA
>JBAXMT010000262.1:0-3375 GCA_037134135.1 Methylococcaceae bacterium
GTTACTTTTTGGCAACCATTTTATTTTGTTAAAAGACTTTTGAGTAGCTACTTATGAGCCGCTCCTGGATTAAAACAATGCACACAGATTTCATTGCAACGATAAGTAATTTCCCAATGTGCAGAAAATAGAAAACCTTGCGAATAAGCCCATTCGCTTATTTCATATTCCAATTGTGCATCAGGGGTATTTTTGTCTTGAGTGGGTGCTGATAATGGTTCAGCGGTGAGGGAATGGTTTTGAAAATCGCTTGAAACCAAAAGTTCGGCTTCGCGTAATTCATCTAAAAAAGAAATTAAAGATTCTTCGTCGATATTACAAGTAGCTGCGTAATTGAGAAGATTGGCAAAAGAGTTGTTTTGAGAAATGAAGAGCCACAAATCAGAAGATTCATTTTCGAGTAGTAAATACTCATGATTCTTTTCATTGGAAATTAAAGTTTTGCTTTTATCGGTGTCGTTTAAATAAGTTCGATAAGAACACCACGAAGCTATGCTATAGCTGTTTGGCTGTTTGGCTGTTTGGCTGTTTGGCTGTTTGGCTGTTTGGCATTTTATTATTCCCGAAATTTTGGGCATAATATCACCTATAAAGTTACAGGTACATAGCCATGAGCCTTTAATTTATCAAGGTTTTTAGAGTTTAAAAATCTTCAATAAAATGCCAAAAATCGGCAAACCTGCGCCGCTTACGTCGTATCAAAAAGATGGCAAATTCATCAGTTTCTACGGCGACAATCACCCTGTTTATGCAGGCAACGTTGTAAAAGCGATGGCGAGCGCGAAAAATGGTTATCCGTATGTGGTGAAATTGTTTGAGCGAGAATTAGCCGATTTGAATCCTTCACAACAAGCGGAACGTGATGCGGCGGCTAAAAATCTGTTTGCGCGTTTGGATGATTCGTTTAAAGCGACGATTGTGGAAATCAACCGTTTAACACCGACGATTGTTGAAATTGTGATTAAAGCTCCGCTTGCCGCTGAAAAATTTGAAGCGGGTCAATTTTACCGCGTGCAAAATTATGAAGCGTTTGCACCGACGGTTGAAGGCACGGTTTTAGCGGCGGAAGGTTTAGCGTTGACAGGTGCGGAAGTGAACAAAGAAAACGGTACGGTTTCATTGATTGCGCTGGAAATGGGTTCTTCATCGCGTTTGTGTGCAACGTGGAAAGCGGGCGACCCTGTTGTGTTGATGGGCGTAACTGGCACGCCAACTGAAATTCCAACAGGTCAAACCGTGTTGCTGATTGGTGGTGGTTTAGGAAATGCGGTGTTGTTTTCGATTGGGAAAGCCTTACGCGCCGCAGGCAATAAAGTGATTTATTTTGCAGGCTACAATTTGGCAAGAGACCGTTTCAAAGTCGAAGACGTTGAAGCCGCCGCCGATGTTGTGATTTGGTCGGTCAATAAAGGCGAAAATGTTGTCCCGTTCACACCAACACGTCCGCAAGATAAAACCTTTGTCGGTAACATTTTGGAAGCCATGATTGCTTACGGTAAAGGTGACTTGGGCGAACAACCAATTTCGTTGACGGATGTTGACCATTTGATTGTGATTGGTTCGGATAGAATGATGGACGCGGTGAAACACGCGCGTTTTGATGTTTTGAAACCGTATTTGACCAAAGCGCATCATGCAGTTGGTTCAATCAATTCACCGATGCAGTGCATGATGAAAGGCATTTGCGCTCAATGTTTGTGCAAACACGTTGATAAAGACAGCGGCAAAGAGTTCTTTGTTTATTCGTGCTACAACCAAGACCAAGATTTGGATAAAGTTGATTTCCCGAATTTGAATGCGCGTCTCAAACAAAACACCGTGCAGGAAAAATTGTCTAATCTTTGGTTGGATTATTTGTTGACGAAGTAGGTTTTAAACGGACGAGATTTTTTAAGTCTCGTCCATTTTTCATGATTTTCAGTTTAAAAAGGACAAAATTAAAATGCTCACTTTCTCACTAACCATTTTTGGTGGTTTTCTTACATTTGCACTTGGGCAAGTTTTTTTAAAATTAGTCATTGAACCGACACAAGAATTCAAAAAAACACTTGGCAGAACAAGTCACACATTACTTGTTCATCAAATTAAACTAACCAATACAATTGCAGACGAAAATGTTGCTTTAGAAATCAAACTGCGGTCAGCAGAAATAGCCTCTCAGATTGACGTTATTTTATGGTATCCACTAATGCAAAAATTATTTTCTCTTCCAAATAAATCTGACGCAAAGAAAGCATCAAGATGTTTGAATATGCTTTATCGTCACATGTTGCCAGACTTTAGAAATTTGATAAAAGCTCCCGAAATAAGTGACGATATATTTGAATTGGGAGAAATCAAAGAAATACTTAAAGAAATGAAAGAAATAGAAAAGTTGTTGAACATAGAAGTGAGTTACAACGTGGATTAAAGTAAAAAATCAAGGACTGAACTTAATCATTGCAACTAAGTCAATGCCAAACTTTGTTAATTTGAGATAAGTCCATTTAGAATCGCAGAATTAAACAACTCAGAATACTTTATGAAGTCAGATGAAAACAAAAACTTCCCTAAAATAATAGAAAATTCGGGATTAGCGTTACATAAAACCCGCAATCTATTGAGCATCACCGACAAGATTCTGGCAAGCAAAACGCTGGCGGTAAGTGATGATGCTTGGCTAGATGAATTGATTGCGTGGGCTGATGAAAGTGATATTTCAGAAGAACAATTTCCTCGTGACAAGCAGGCAATTTTAGCTTTAACAACATTGTCTTTAAGTTGGAATCAACTAACTGAAATACCTCGTTCCATAGGTAAATTGACTAATTTGACAGGGTTAAATTTAAGTGGAAATAGGCTAACTAAACTTCCCGAATCTATTGGTGAATTAACTAACTTAGACTGGTTGAGTTTGAGAAAAAATTACCAACTTTCAGAGCTTCCCGAATCTATTGAGAAATTAGTTAATTTGACGGAGTTTGACTTTGCAAACAATAAATTAAAAAAAGTTCCTCAATCAATTGGCAAATTGTTTCATTTAATTTCACTAGATTTTTCTGATAATGAAATTAGTGAACTTCCAGAATTTATTGGACATCTGAAAAATTTAACTTGGTTCAGTTTGTGGGGAAATAAACTCGTCAAACTTCCAGAATCTATCGGTAATTTAACTAATCTGCATGAATTACATTTAGGAAGTAATCGTCTTAGTGCATTACCAAACTCTATGAGTAACCTGACTAATCTTGAAAATCTGAATCTTACGCAAAATCCAATTAAATTACTGCCACCAGAATTAAGTCACCTCAACAGCATCACCAAATTCTAATAAAGAAATCATGCCAAACGACATTTTAAAACGCCTCGACATCATCAAAAACGCGGTGGCAATGG
>JBAXMT010000263.1:0-3371 GCA_037134135.1 Methylococcaceae bacterium
CTATTTGCTGGATCGTTGAGAACGTCATCAATAATTTTTGCAGTCATGCCGAATCCTTCCAATTCACTTTTTAATTAAATTCTTTAAAGCCTGCATTTTCGTTTGTTTGTAAAAGCAACAAAAGCCCTGTTAATTCCTCCCTCTTTTTTTGTCCATTTATTCGATTTTTTGTTTTGGTAAATTTAAAAAAAATCTTGGTAAGTTTAGAAATTGGCTGGAAAACTTGGAAAGTTTGGAAAGTTTGGAAAGTTTGGTAAATTTGGTAAGTTTGGTAAGTTTGGTAAGTTTGGTAAGTTTAAGCTGTGATGCGGCTTTCAGGACACGTTAGGCAAAAAAAAACCGCCCAAAATGGGGCGGTTTTTTCTAAACTTACCAAAAAATTTTCTAAACTTACCAAGAAATTTCTAAACTTACCAAATTTACCAAACTTTCCAATAGGGGGGGGGCAATGGAAAATTAGCCCCCATTTTTCACATTTTCATAATCGTTAATTCCCAAATTTTCAGCAGAAAGTAAGTAGTAAATTTTTGTACTTTTATCACCTGTCTGCAAACGCCATAAACTCGAATTACTCAATTTTTCGCCAGTGTATTCATCAAGAATGTCGTTTAATTTGCGTCTTGGTATTCCCCACGATTCATTTGCGAATTTTATTAAATCAAGACGTTTGTGATTTCCTTGGTTGATTGCATCTGTAATTGCATCAATGGCGTGTTTGTCTTTCTCGCGTTGGGCATTGGTGGCAAATTCTTTTTTGGTTTGCTGTATCGTGTCAAAGTCCAATGTCTTCACTGATTCAAGCAATTCACCGTAATTTTCGCTACTCAACGCATAAGAAAACGATAACTCTTGCAGGTTATTACCGCGTTTCTTGGCGTTTTCAAATATGACTGTTTTTGTTGTTGCTGTTTTCGATACTTCGTCTAATAGATAGACACAATCGCCATCGTCGCCAATATCCGAAGTGCCACCAGCAACGATTTTGCCGTCAGCACCACGATTTTTATTAGCGTGTGCCAGCATTATCAACGTGCCGCCTTTCAAGGTGAATTCACGCGCCACCTTCATAAATTCCGAGGCTTTTGTTTTGTGCATCAAGTCAGTGAATTTTTTGAGCGTGTCCAAGACGACAATTTTGCCGCGTGCGGTATCGTCAGTAATCATCTGTTTTAAGTGTTTCACAAGATGATCAGATTCAAAACCCTTGTAACTAGGTGCAAGCATACCGAAACCGTATTGTGCGGCAATTTCACCTTTTGCAGTCAATCCGTTTCCCGAATCATCCGCGTTAATGTAAAAAACATCTTTGCCTTTGACTCTGCCTGCTTTGATGGATTCCTTGAGCATATAAATCGTGGTGAGTGTTTTGCCTGCGTTTGGTTTCGCATAAATAACGGTCAACTGTCCCAAGAGTGCAATGCCATCGAGTACAAAAACATCCGCCAACATTTGCGCTCTCATTTCGGCTAACGAATCGTTAATCAAATAGGCATCAAGCGGACACACGGGTTTTTCAGGTAAAGGGTTGAGCTGTGCGATTTTAGCGTTCATCCTTGAACTCCAACCTTGCCAGTGGACGACTCTAATTTTCTGATTAACTCTTTAGCGCGTTGGGTTAGGTGCGGCTCTAAAAATTCTCCGTCACGATACAGTTGGATTAGCATTTCGTCTAAATGCGGCACAATCGAAAAGGCATGAAGCGGACACTTTCTGCGTTCAAATTCGTTGCGTGATACAAATTTAATGATATTATTTTTCATGATTCCATTATCTTGTCTGGTAATGATTTAAAAGCCCGTTGGAGTTTGCAGCTCGCAGGGCTTTTTTATTGCCTAAAATCTAGGGTGAAGGGTATTAAGTCATGTGTCGGTTAGTGTTTCAATCGTTTTTCTTCAATAATCGCAATCTATGTTTTTCTTTTTCTATTGCGTAGATACCTTTAGACATTTCTCTCAATTCTTCCCTTGTTATACCCAAACGATTATGAAATTCTAAAGACACTTCCGACAATAATTTATTTGAATCAATGGCACTAACGTCATTAAATACTAAAGATAATTCCGCCAATTTATCTTCATCACTTATTCTAAATAACGGCTGAAAACTTCCCCCCCAGAGCATTCCAGTCTCAGCGTCGAACTCAGGTTCTGTGTAATAAGACTCGCCGCATATATTAGGTACACTTACCCATTTGCGTGGTTTCCAGCAAATTGGACTTCCGTTCGTACCAACAACAGAAAAACTCTTACCATCCCAACGACCTTCATTTGCATACTTCCCTTTGCCGCCATACCAGTGACCGATTTGAAGCTCATTGATAGGAATTTGTTTATCTATAGAAACGTAATCAAATGAATTGTATTGGCTGTCCTGTGTTATTAAATAATTTAACGTAGTTGATGGTAAGTGGTTTTCAAGATCATTTAGCAGTGTTAATGACCAGCTATCAAGATTTTCGTAATCATAATTACTCATTTTTCACCCTCTATTTTTAGGATTTTTATTATATCTTAAATATATCTTGATTATATGTTTATTAGATGTAAGATAGAAGTCGATAATCATAAACAACAGGAGAATTATCATGACAAATAACGTTTTTGGTGTTTTTGTAGGTGAAGGCGGTTGCTATCTTTCTCACTTAAATTCGCAAAATCCATATCCGCCGATTAAAGGTAATGAAGGTTTTATAGCTATTGGGTGGTCAAAAACTGGCTCGATGTTGATGTATGAGCAAAATTTCAACGGATTTGAAACTCAATTTTTTAAAGTTTATCCAGATCAAAGTAATAAACAGGCGAATGAAGTTTGGAGATTCGCTTTTGAAATAAAGGTTGGTGACTTGGTAATTTCTCCATCTTCTGCAACTGGTTTTTTGTTAGTCGGCGAAATAATTAGCGAATATCTTGATGATTTTGACGGACAATTCGATGGACAATTCGGATCGGCACCGTACCGACATTTGCGTAAAGTTCGCTGGCTTTACAGCATTCCCGCAAATGATCCACGATATGGACAATTGAACAGAATCGGGGTTATAGCAGTGGCAAGACTTAACCGCACAATTGAAGACGTGCTGGCTATCTGCAATTCGACAGAATGAAAAATTTACAGGTACGGGCTTGTTAGTAACTGAATAATTTAACCGCGCCACCAAAACCATCGTTGATATTAAATCAGCGGTGGTTTTTTGCTTTTGCTCTTTTCAAAAAAAGCGCGGCTGCTTTTTGCCGCACCTCGCAACCGCCCGATAGCAGAGAGCGAGCAAGCCCTTGGGCGAAGCGAGCGAACAGCGGTAAGGGCGGGGGCATATTTAGCAGGCGCGGGGTGCTTTTTCCCCGCAAGCCGTGTCATAACTCGACTTTCATAAC
>JBAXMT010000264.1:0-3359 GCA_037134135.1 Methylococcaceae bacterium
TGACTGCTTCCGCAATTCTCGCCGCACCAGATGAAAATTTAAAATCGCCTTCCGTGCCGTAGCTGTGAAATTGAATGTGTGTCAAGTGCATCGGCAGCCCGCCAATGCCTTGAATCGTATCGAGCGTGGTTTCGATATTTCCAGGAACGCCCAAATTACAGCCGTGAACGTGCAACGGATGCGACACGCCAAGTTCTTTCACCGCAGTCGCCAACACGCGCAAAATCTCGCGCGGAGTCACACCGTAATGCGAATTTTGTTCGTCTAAATCGAGTTTACGTTGATTGAATTTAAACGCATTGATACCGCCTGGATTTACGACTTTCACGCCAATCGCTTTCGCCGAGTGCATCGTCCACGCGACGTAATCGTTAATGGCTTTTTGATCTTTTTTCGCGGTCAGCATTCGCAACAAATAATCGTCGCTGCCCAACATGACGTAACCGCCTTTGTCCAAAATCGGAATGTCGCCCATTTCCATGTGCGCTTGACGCGCGTTAATCGGCAACAATGCAGGTTCAAAACCAGCGGTATAACCCATTTCAGCGTAACGATAACCCGTGACAAACGTACTCGGCATTGCGTGTCCACAACCTGAACGACAAACATCGTTGCGGGCAACGGGGTCTTGACGATGGTCTTCGGGCAATAAAGTTCGCGCGATATTGCCTTTGCCGCCGCCTATGTGCGTGTGCATATCGATTGCGCCCGACATCACGACTTTGCCTTTCAAATCGTATTCTTTAGTGACTAAAAATTCGCCCGTCGGTTTGTCGATAATTTTGCCGCCTTGAATGTAAATGTCTTGCTGTTTGCCATCGACACCGCTGGCTGGGTCGTACACTGTGCCGCCCGTTAATTTTATTAACATACTGATTCCTCGCGTAAAACCTGTTCAATTGCGTTTAAAACTTCCGCTGTGCTGGGCAACAAGGAATCACGCAATTTTTTCAATCGAATCGCCACCACGTTATCGAGCCGAAACGCATGCCCCGCGTGGTCAATCGCAGGCGTTCCAACAGGAATAAATACGTCGGGTTCTTTTTCAAACGTCATTCCCGAACGCGCCACTACAATCGTCGGAACGTTCGTTTGTGGTGGATTCGCTTGCGTGTTAAACGCATTCACCCAAACCAGCGCGTCGGCTTCACCGTTGTTTAAAAGTTCATTCGTTTCAAATAAAAATGGATCATATTCGGGATAACCTTTGGCAAAACTGACTCGTGCCGCATAACCCGTCGTCCAACCGCAAACTTGATTTGCCGTTTGGTCGCCTTCTTTGCCACCAAGTGGAAAACCTGAACAGCGCGTCGTTTGGTTTACCTCTTTGACCATTTCACAAATCGTTTGCACGGTTAATTCTGCGTGCGAATAATTCAACGCGCCCGCCGCCCACGTTACAACGCCGTATTTTGCCGCTTTAAGTTTGTCAGCAATCGCCGTTAAATCTGCAATCGAAATGCCTGCAACGCTTTCAGCGTGAATCGGTTGACCTTTCACCAATGCGCGTAACACCGAAACGATTTCGGGCAAACTTTCGTTTTCACATTCAAACACTTGTGCGGTTTTACCATTCGGAGAAGTTGACGCATTGCCAGAAGGTTTTGTGCCTAAATAAATAATCTCGCGGTCGCTGGTGTTTTCTAAAAACATCGCTTCGTTCCACAGATATTTTTCAAAAAAGCGTGGCGCGAAACCTTCCAAATCCGTGCCGACAATCAGCAATAAATCACAACGATTTTTCACTTCGGCGAGTGTGGTTGTCATCCAGCCAGAATCTTGCAACGCTAAAAGATTTTTGCGAGCGTTATTGAAATTCATATTATCAACCACCGCGCCCGTTCTATCGGCTAATGCCAACAAACCGCGCATTCCATTTACGTCGGTCGCACAACCGCCAATCACGGGATAATTGGTATTTTTCAACAAACTTGCGGCGTGCGAAATGGCTTCGTTTAGTTCGACTTCTTTGCCGTTAATTCGCGCTTTTGTGTCCGTAATCGGTTGTTCAAATGCGGGTGTATTCACCGCGCAACCATTCTCAACGATGCTGATTTTTAAATCATCGATTTTAATTGTTAAATCATCCGTGCCAACACCACAAAACGGACTAGGAATCTCTGTCATCTCACTCATCAAAACTACCTTCAAATTTGTTTGTTTGTACGCGCATTTTATACTTTAAATTCAAAGTGAATTGAAAAAACTTTCAGTAATTTTCAATAATTATTGACGTGTATTGCGCGTAAAAAGCGAATTTTTATTCTAAACTCTACGACGAAAAATACGTTTGTGTGGCATATCGAGTTCAAAGTACGTTTCGTTGGATGTTGGAAGAATTTGCGGTTTCGTTGTTCGCGCAACAGTTGAAAACAGCGATTGCTGTTTCGGCGCAGCGATTGGAGAAGGCTTGGGATTCTTAATTTTCTAAAGTTCTTTGCATTTCCTGCCGAATAAAATCGTTAATTTCGGGATTGCTAATTCGGGTATAAACACCATAAGTATTTTTTGCCGCGCAAGGCGAACCTCCCCATGATGCAATTCCCGTTTGCACACCTGTTTTAGCACTAGCCAGATAACTAAAAAGTGGACTGCCACTATCGCCAATACAAGAATCTTTACCACCGCCAACGAATCCAGCACAAATCATTCTGCTTGTCACATCCCCATCGTATTTCATCACATTTTTACAAGTTGTATTACTGATAATCGGAACATCAACTTCTTTCAAATCTGCACTTGCACTGTTTTTGTTACCGTCTGGCGAAGTTGCACCCCAACCAATAACACGAACTAAAGTGTTCGATTTCGCTAATCCCGTTACGCAATTTAATGATGAACAAGGCTGTGGGAAGAATATGACGTTGGTATTGTCACTTAATTTTGCAGGTGTCATTAACGTAAAAACAGCTACATCGTAATCCAATGTTAGTTCGTTAAATTTCGGATGTCTTACTTGTCCAGCCACATAAATAATTTGCCCAACTTGTTTATTTTTATTATTTGTTCCTAAACGAATTTGAACAGCCTGATTTTCTTTTAAGCAATGCGCGGCGGTTAATATTTTTGTTGGTGAAATCAAACTACCCGAACAAAATTGCTCTCCATCGAGTGCATATTCGATAGAAACGATAAATGGATAAGCGCGATTTACAGCATTTTTTCCGCCTATGATTCGAGATTGAATAGCTTCACAACTTAGCGGAAGACTCAACCAAAGAAATAACAAGAATTTAACGTGCAGTAATTGCTTCATAATCTGTATTTTGTTTTCGTAGAAAGGTTTTAATTCTACCCTCCAAAAATGAAGATGGTTTAGGTGGCTTTAGTTGTCAATGGTTGAGTAATGGTGTTGCCAT
>JBAXMT010000265.1:0-3342 GCA_037134135.1 Methylococcaceae bacterium
CAATTTGGCGAAAAGTACAGTTACGGAATTTTACGTTGCATTCGTGCTGCGTTGGGTAGCGTATAATTTCGACACTTAATTTTAAACCCAGAAAAGGTCATTTATGTTCACAGGAATTATTTTAGCGGTTGGAAAAATTACCGCAATTACACCACGCGGGGGCGATGTGCGTTTAAGCATTCACACAGGGAAATTATCACTTGCCGATACGAATTTAGGCGACAGCATTGCGGTTAATGGTGTGTGTCTAACGGCAGTGGAATTAGGACACGATTATTTTGTCGCAGACGTATCGAATGAAACGCTATCACGCACCAGTTTAGCGACTGCACAAATCGGCACGCCCGTTAATTTAGAACTCGCGTTAACACCAACCACTCGTTTAGGTGGTCATATTGTAAGCGGTCATGTCGATGGCGTTGGCACAATTATCGACAAAAAATCAGACGGACGCTCGATTCGCTTTACCGTACAAGCTCCTGACGAACTAGCGAAATATATTGCTCAAAAAGGTTCGATTTGTATTAACGGAATTAGTTTGACGGTGAACAAAGTGAATGGTGCAAATTTTGACATTAACATCGTGCCACACACGTTGAAAGAAACTACGTTGAACGATGCAACGATTGGTACAAAAGTGAATTTAGAAGTCGATGTCTTAGCGCGATACATGGAACGACTTATGAAAGGTGAAGCCGCCGCAAAATCGTGTTCGGCTGTTACAATGGAACTTTTGCAAAACAGTGGATTTTTAGCACAATGAATAGCACCGAAGAAATTATTGAAGACCTGAAACAAGGCAAAATGGTCATCATCATGGACGATGAAGACCGTGAAAATGAAGGCGATTTGCTCATGGCGGCAGAGTTTGCCCGCCCCGAAGATATTAACTTTATGGCGCGTTACGGGCGTGGTTTGATTTGCCTGACATTGACACAAGAACGCTGTCAGCAATTACGATTACCGTTAATGGTCAGTGATAATAAAACGCCCCATTACACGAATTTCACCGTATCAATTGAAGCAGCAACAGGTGTAACAACTGGTATTTCGGCAGCAGATAGAGCGCGAACCGTTCAAGCCGCAGTTGCCAAAAACGCAACGGCTGACGATTTAGTTCAACCAGGACATATTTTTCCGTTAATGGCACAAGCAGGCGGCGTATTGAATCGCGCAGGTCATACAGAAGCAGGTTGTGATTTTGCATTTCTTGCAGGTGTTGAACCCGCTGCGGTGATTGTTGAAATTTTAAACGACGATGGTTCAATGGCTCGTCGAGCGGATTTAGAAGTTTTTGCCGCTGAACATAAACTCAAAATTGGCACAATTGCGGATTTAATTCATTACCGTATTCAGCATGAAAATACGTTAGAGCGCGTCAGCGAATGTGATTATCCAACTGAATTTGGCGATTTTCGTTTATTTGCGTATCAAGATCGCAACGACAACAATCTGCATCTTGCGTTAGTAATGGGGGATATTAGCAGCGACGAACCTGTATTAGTTCGTGTTCATGCGCGAAATGTTTTAGATGATATTTTTTCGTCAAAACGCGGTGAAGCAAGTTTGTCGATTCGTTCGGCAATGGAAAAAATTGCAGAAGCAAAACGTGGTATTTTGGTGTTAATTCGTCAAAGTGAAAATAATCAAGCCTTAGCAGAACAAATTCATCGTTATCAGTTAGCAGATAACGGTCATCAAGTCACAGCAAAAAATGATGTCGATTGGCGTACAACAGGGACAGGCGCACGGATTTTGGCAGATTTAGGGGTGAAAAAACTGAAAGTTTTAGGCGCACAAAAGAAATATGTTGCGTTATCGGGTTTTGATTTAGAAGTTTCAGAACACGTTGCTTAATTTGAAAAACGATAGGCGCGAAACTTTCGCGCCAATTTCTATTTTGAAAACGAAATAAATTGTCGGTAAGGTGAATCGGATTTCCAAGTAATCGCTTCGCTAAAATAGTGCATTAACGCAAAATATCCCAATAAACCTAACGTGATTGCTTTACGAATTTCCACGCCGAAAATTTCTCGTGTCAGCCATGCAATTGTCGCATCACCGTAAGCCTGTAATAAAAATGCTAATGCAAACGTCAAAACGGGTAACAAAATAAAAACCGAAATCGAATACTTTTTAGCAAAACGATAAAGCGCGTTTTTCGGTTCGACAGAATGTTTATTGAAATCGTGCGTGACGTAAAAAATATATGCCGTTGCATCGTGGACTAAGCGCGGAATTAAAATGGCGAAAAAGTAATACTCTTGCGTGAACAAATAAAAACTACAAACAACTAAAAAGATATTTGCCCAAAAAAATGCTTTCGCAAAATTCGTCGGCACATAACGCTGACAATACAACCCAAGCAAAACTAAAATGGTTGTCAAAAAACCTGCTGTGTTTTTAAGTTGTTCTAAGGTTTCAATATCCAAACTATTGGACAGAAAAATCCCAATATAAATCAGCAAACCCGCCGCCACACTTAACCACAATAAACTATTAAATGCCCATGTGGGTAATTTGCAAATTCCTCGAACAACGCCATGCTGTTGTTTCAAAACGTGAAAAACAGTCCACCCAGCCACCGCAACATAAAAAACACGGTACGGAATAAACAAACTTCCCAAACCAAAAATAATTGCTATTGCTAATGTCATCCACGCTAAATGACGTTTATAAAACTGAAAATACTCACTGTTACTTACCAGCAAAGTTGTACTCGCCAAAATATGCGGTGTGCCGAATAAAATTTGAAATAACAGAAAATGAGTGGGTTTTGTTGGCAAATTATCATGCAAATAACCATGCCAAAATGCTACGTCCAAACCATAAAGCAGCAGACATAAAGGAATAATTAAATACAAACCGAGCAAGACACTAAATGAAACACTTAAATTCGGGAGTTGTTTAAGTGTTTTTTTAGAAATCAATAAAATAGCCATGATTAAATCCTAAAAAATGACACAAAAAAGGCGTAAAAATTACGCCTTTTTTACTTCTTTTGGGTAATTAACCGCGATAATCTGCGATTTGGTCAAAGTTCAAATACTGATAGGTTTCATCAGCGGTTTCGTTAATTTGCACTGCGTAAGCCATATATTCCGCAACTGTTGGGATTTTGCCCAAAATTGAACACACTGCCGCAAGTTCTGCCGACGATAAAAATACGTTAGTGTTATCGCCTAAACGATTTGGGAAGTTTCTCGTCGAAGTGGAAACAACCGTCGCGCCTTCTTTTACACGCGCTTGATTTCCCATGCAAAGTGAACAACCAGGCATTTCTAACCGTGCGCCCGCTTTTTCAAAGGTGTCATAAACGCCTTCTTTTTGAAGTTGCGACAC
>JBAXMT010000266.1:0-3338 GCA_037134135.1 Methylococcaceae bacterium
CCGTCGCGCCAAACGTTGATGAAAGCGCAATTGCAACGGATTATCGACACGAAAGATATTTCTAACGATGTGTTTGAATTGGCCAGCAAAAGTCTGGGTTAAAATGCTAAATGACATCATCAGCACGAAAAAAAATCAGTGGCTGCAATCTTCGGATTGCGCCATTACGGGCTTAATTGGACACATTAAACGTGCAGATAAATTACGCACGCCACAAATTGAAGCCATTGAAACCTATCTTTTTTTGAAAATTGCAGGCGAAAATAAACCGCTTTGGCAATTATTTTCAGAAGGTTTTTTTAATGAATCTCAAAATTCAACCGTTTTAAATTTAAAGCCTAACGCGCTGGCGTTATATCAATTTGCAAAACGTCAAAAATTAGCAAAACTGGCTGATTTGATTCTTGAACATCCCAGCACATTAGATTACGACACAATTATCAAATCGCTATTTTATAACGTCAGTTATCCCGATTATTTGCTAAGTTTGCCAATGGGCGCGGGCAAAACGTATTTGATGGCGGCGTTTATGTACTTGGATTTGTATTTTGCACAACTTGAACCCGATAACAAACATTTCGCGCACAATTTTTTAGTGTTGATTCCATCGGGTTTGAAATCGTCTATCGTGCCGAGTTTAAAAACCATTAAACATTTTGAGCCGTCTTGGGTTTTGCCAGAACCCGCTGCAAGCCATTTAAAAAGTCTGCTCAAATTTGATGTGTTAGACGAATCAAAGTCAGCGAAAAAAAGTAACAAAGCCAATAATCCGAACGCAAAAAAAGTAAATGATTGTTTTGCGGATCCTTTCGGTAATGTGTTTGTTGTTAACGCAGAAAAGGTGATTTTAAGTCGCGTTGATTTAAATCCTACGCTTTCAACTGTTGAAAAAACCGACGACGACAAATCACGTTTTGCTAACGAGTTGCGGCATCTTATTGGTGAAATTCCTAACCTTTCGATTCTCATTGATGAAGTTCACCACGCGGCAACCGATGATATTAAATTGCGTCGTGTTGTTACCGATTGGCACGCAGGCGGCAACATCACAACCGTTTTGGGTTTTTCAGGTACGCCGTATTTACAAAAAGCCGACACCATCAACATCGCATCAGTGAATTTAAAACTGACCGAAATTAGCAACACCGTTTATTACTATCCGCTCAAAAAAGCCGTCAATTCCTTTTTGAAAAAACCGCTGATTCACACCGTCGATAAATTAAACCGACTTGAAATCATTAAACGTGGCGTGGAATTATTCGATGAGCGTTATAAAAATCATGTTTATGCAAACGGTACCATTCCAAAAGTGGCGATTTATTGCCCAAGCATTGAAGTGTTGCATGATGAAGTTTTACCGTTTTTGCTGACGGATTTAGCGATTTCTCAAGACGAAATTCTTGAATTTCACGGCGGCAATAAAAATTATTCTTTGCCTAAAGAAAACGAGTTAGCGTTTCGTTCTTTGAATTTACCCAGTTCAAAACATCGTTACATTTTACTGGTGCAAATTGGCAAAGAAGGTTGGGATTGTCCAAGTTTAACGGGTGTGATTTTGTCGCAAAAAGGCGATAGTCCACAAAATATGGTGCTTCAAACCGCTTGCCGTTGTTTGCGCCAAGTCGATTTTGGCAAACATGAAACCGCGTTAATTGTATTAAACCAAGAAAATCACGACACGCTAGATAAACAACTTCAACAAGAACAACACACCAGCATTGAAGATTTGAATGATTTTAGAAACGATAAGCCAACAACGGTGAAACGTTTTGAGCGTTTGAATCAGGTGAATTTACCCGCGATTGATTTTTATCAGCTCAACATCGAATATCAAACGATTTATGCTGAAACGGTGCCGAATACGAGTGAAAAATTAAGCGCGTTACGTTCAAATTTAGGCACATTTCAAACCGTTGGCATAAGCTACGACAACAATTCATTTGAAGCAGAACGTGAAAATTTAAACACGATTGCACAAAGCGGTAACGAAATCGCCCAGTATTTTCAATGGCTATTTCACATTGCACGCGCCAGTTTTTCAACGCTTTCGGTTCAAGAATTGCGCGAATTTGATGGCGATTTAAAAGCCATTTTTGAATCTGTGACGTTTGAACAAAACGAACAACGCTTTTTCAACACGCGCTACGATTTAAGCAAAGTTGAAAGCCAAATTCGTTTAAGTTTTGCGGCAAAACGCAATTATGAAACCCGTTACGACCACGTTAAAGAATCCGCGCAATTACTCAAAATTACCACCATTCCCGATGCGCTCAACGATGAAAAACTGTACCCAGAAAATGCCGCTTTCATTTTGGATGCAGACAAAAACGCGCCACTCGATGTAGATTTGAAAAACGTGCAAATGACTTACGAGGAATTTAAAAAACTCGAAGCTATTCCCGCTGACGTTAAACGCAAAAATCACTCGTTTCATTATTTGCCTTACCATTTTGATAGCGGTTTTGAACTCGACGTTTTTAAAAACGCGCTCGGCTTGCTCGACAACTTCCAAGACCTCGAAATTTATTACAACGGAGAACGCGGTTTAACGGGTTTTGTGATTAACTGCGCCACAAGAAAAGGTAAAAATCTTGAAAAGATTGGCAAATACACGCCCGATTTTTTGATATTGCAACGTGGCGCGGATAAACAAATTCACAAAATGCTGATTATCGAAACCAAAGGTGAGGTTTATGCGGATAAATTCAAATCACGTCGCGCTTTTATGAAATCGGACTTTTTAGACGAAAACCAAAAACAATTTGGCTACGCAAAATTTGATTTTCTGTATTTGGAAGACAGCAAAGGACTTAATGAAAATACGGCAGAACTTAACGCAAAAATTAACCAATTTTTTACTGAGGTGTTATGAACGATTTACCTGAAAAAAGTATCAACTTTCTGCTCTATCACTCCGAAACAGCAAAAATAAATGTCCAAGTCATTGTCGGCAACGAAACGGTTTGGCTTTCTCAAAAAGCAATGGCTGAGTTGTTTGGGTGTAGCACCGATAACATTTCACTGCATTTAAAAAACATCTTCAATGACAATGAATTAGAGGCAAATTCAGTTACCGAGGAATTCTCGGTAACTGCCGCAGATGGTAAAAACTACAACACAAAATTTTACAACCTTGATGCCATTATTTCGGTAGGTTATCGCGTTAATTCAACACAAGCGACACAGTTTAGAATTTGGGCAACAAAAACGCTGAAAGAATACATCATCAAAGGATTTGTGATTGATAGCGAAAGATTGAAACAAGGTGGTAATTTATTTGGTAAAGATTATTTTGACGAATTACTTGAAAAAATCCGCGAGATTCGCGCCAGTGAACG
>JBAXMT010000267.1:0-3302 GCA_037134135.1 Methylococcaceae bacterium
CAGGAAAGGCAACAAACGACACGTTGACTGGAAGTATTGGCAATGACACGTTAATTGGTGGTTTAGGTGTCGATACTCTAACAGGAAGTTCAGGTTCGGATACCTTCAAATTCAACAACGTAAAAGAAACGGGCATTGATGCCAAAACCCGCGACACTATTACCGATTTCAAGCAAAGCGAAGGCGATAAAATTGACCTTTCTGCGATTGATGCAAACTCAAATTTGGCAGACGACCAAACCTTTAGTTTTGTTGGTTCAGCGAATTTCACTAAACACGCGGGCGAGTTACATTTTACAAAAGGAATCCTCGAAGGCGATACAAACGGGGATGGCAAAGCCGATTTTTCAATTCAACTC
This sequence comes from Methylococcaceae bacterium, assembly GCA_037134135.1. Taxonomy (GTDB): domain Bacteria; phylum Pseudomonadota; class Gammaproteobacteria; order Methylococcales; family Methylomonadaceae; genus UBA10906. The sequence goes on from JBAXMT010000267.1 coordinate 360, forward strand.
AATGGTGTAACAACATTGGTTGCTGCTGATTTTGTGTTGTAGTGAAACGGGAGTTTTAAGATGAATTATTTATCATTTTACATTCACGGCAACGCCGACGGTCACAACGAACTTTTAGAAACACTGACAAATTTCTTGTCATTTTTTGAAGGCTTAACATCAAGCGGTGGCTCGTCGAACGGATCGAATTTTTTAGAAGGAATTGCCAGTCTCGCCAACATTCACCCGTTATTAGTTCATTTCCCGATTGCGTTTTTGAGTTTATTTGTCGTCGTGGATTTAATCGGTACGGCTGCGAAAAAATCGGAATGGCGCAGTTTTGCGAGCGGTTTGTTGTATTTAGGAACTGTGTTTGCGGGTTTGACGGTTTGGGCAGGATTTAATGCAGCGGACACGGTGCCGCACAATCACAATGTTCACGATATTATGGAACGCCACGAGCAATTAGGACTTTCAATTTTGGCATTATCAATGGCGTTATTAGCATGGCGATTACGCCGACCCGTTGACGGTTGGGGAATTTACAACGTCTTTTCGATAGTGCTTTTAGGATTGGTTATTTTTGGTGCAGATTTAGGTGGCTTAATGGTTTACAAATACGGTGTGGCAGTTGAAGCGGTGACTGTTCCGCTCGAAGACAGTCACCACGATCATCATTAAAACTAAATCAATCTTCCCAAGTTCTACCATCACGCGCTAAAAGCGCGTCTGCCGCGTTTGGTCCCCAAGTTCCTGCCGAATAGGCTTTAGGACCATCGCTCAATTTATCCCAAGCATTTTGAATTGAATCAACCCATGTCCATGCTGCTTCCGTTTCTTCACGACTGATGAACAGTTTGTTATTTCCGCGCATTGCTTCGAGCAACAGGCGTTCATAACCACCTGAAGCGCGTGTTTTCTTCTTTACATCAACGAAACTCAAATCAAGTTTGTTTTTTTGAAGTCGAATCGAACCGTTAATGCACGGAATTTTGCTCAACATTTCAATTTCAACACCTTCTTTTGGTTGCAGATAAATCACCAATTTATTAGGCGGCAAATCATGAAAACTGGCTTTAAAAATGTTGTGTGGTAATTGTTTGAACGTAATAATAATTTCGGTGCGCTTGCGATTCATTCGTTTGCCTGTGCGTAAGTAAAACGGCACACCAGACCAACGCCAATTATCAATATCAACACGCATTGCAACAAAACTTTCGGTTGAACTTTCGGTATTTGCGCCTTCTTCCTCTAAATAGCCAGGAACTTCTTTACCTTGTATGTAACCTTTTGTGTATTGTCCACGCACAGTTTTGGTACTTACGTCCCAATCGCTAATTGGACGCAAGGCTTTTAACACTTTAATTTTTTCTTGATGAATGTTTTTGGCTTCAAGGCTAACAGGCGGTTCCATTGCAATGAATGTCAAAATTTGCAACAAATGGTTTTGCAACATATCGCAAAGCTGTCCAGAATGATCAAAATAATCCCAACGCCCTTCAATTCCCACTTCTTCAGCGACGGTAATTTGAACATTATCAATCGTATCGTGACTCCAGTTTGTGGTAAAAATGGAATTTGCAAAACGTAACGCGAGCAAATTCAACACGGTTTCTTTACCTAAATAATGATCGATACGGTAAATTTGTTCTTCTTTGAAGACTGCTTGAAAGGTGTCGTTAATTTCATGCGACGACTTCAAATCATGTCCAATCGGTTTTTCCATTACAAGACGTGATTCTTTGTGAATCAATTTTGTTTTGTTCAGACCTGTGCAAACGCTTTTAAATAATGACGGTGGAATCGCAAGATAATTGACCGTGATGCGATTTTTTTGATCCAGTATTGCGCCCAATTTTTTGAATTCTTGCGGATCATTGATATTCATTTGAAGATATTCAAAACGCGCTGACAAGCGTTGCCATACATCTTCTTCAAAAGCAGTTGGTAAAAATTCCATCAAACTTTTATGAACAATTTCAATAAAGCCCGCTTTTGATTCATGCAATCTATCTACGCCAATAATGCGAGTTTGTGGTTCAAGTAATTTCGATTTATCAAGTTGATATAAAGACATCATCAATTTGCGACGAGATAAATCGCCAAGTGCGCCGTAAATAACTAGGTCGCAAGGTTTATATGTTTTTTCGGTCATCATAATTATTCTAATTTTTAGAGTGGAAGAAAGAATCGTCTAGCACGCATTCGGCGTGTTATTACACGTCATTATCGCAGAATTTATGGGTTGAAACATAGAATGTCTGTTACGTTTTTTTTAATTTTACGATTTATTTAAGCGCAATGAATTCACAATTACCGATACCGAACTCAATGCCATTGCCGCCGATGCAATCATTGGATTCAAACGCCCAGCCGCCGCAATCGGAATGGCAATCACGTTGTAACCAAACGCCCAAAACAGGTTTTGTTTGATGACCGTAATCGTTTTTTTGCTGAGTTCAATTCCAGCGGTAACTTTGGAAATATCACCTTGAACGAGTGTCATATCGGCGGATTCAATGGCAACGTCTGTTCCTGTACCAATTGCAAAACCCACATCAGCCGCTGCCAATGCTGGCGCGTCGTTAATGCCGTCGCCAATCATGCCGACTTTTTTGCCTTGAGCTTGATAATCTCGAATCACGCTTAATTTTTGTTCGGGCGTGGCGTTGGCAATCACGGTTTCAATGCCGACTTTTGCCGCAATGTAATGGGCGGTTTTTTCGGTGTCGCCCGTGACAATTAAGGTTTCGATGCCTTGTTTTTTCAAACGTAAAATTGCCGCCGCCGCATCGGGTCGCGCTTTATCCGCAATCCCAAAAACCGCCGCTTCTTTGCCATTTATTGCCATGAAAACGGCGGTTTTACCTTGTGAAGCAAATTCACCTGCCGCGTTTTGCAAACCATCAATCGAAACGCTTTGTTCAATCAACCACGCTTTGTTTCCGAGTAAGATTTTTTTGC
>JBAXMT010000268.1:0-3299 GCA_037134135.1 Methylococcaceae bacterium
ATTGTAAACACGCTTATTTATTCGGCATGGTGTGGGGCTGGTTGCCGTGCGGCTTGGTTTACGCGGCGTTGGCGTTAACGGTTGCGTCGGGCAGCGTGCTGCAAAGCGCGTTGACGATGATTGCTTTTGGATTGGGAACCTTGCCCGCCGTGATGGGCGTGGGCGTGATGATTAGCGTTTTAACGCGACTTGCTGCGATGCCACGATTTAAACAAATTGTCGGGTTAATTATGATTTTCCTCGCGCTATTTGCCGCGTTTCCATCGTTGAATCCAATGGCGATTATGCCGCACACCCTGCACGCAGGATTATGAATAATTTTGAAGCTATTATTGGTCAATCACCCGCGTTGGATTCGCTGATTCGTAGCGCGAAAATTGTTGCCGCCACTGACGTGACTGTTTTGTTAAAAGGCGACACTGGAACGGGAAAAGAAGTATTTGCTCACGCCATTAAAAACGCCAGTTCACGCGCGAAAAAAGAATTTTTAACGTTGAACTGCGCGGCGTTGCCCGAAAGTTTGATTGAATCAGAATTGTTCGGACATAAAAAAGGTTCGTTCACCGGCGCGACGCATAACACACAAGGATTATTACAAGCGGCGGACGGCGGCACGTTGTTTTTGGACGAAATCAATTCGTTACCGTTGTCGATTCAAGCGAAATTATTACGTTTTTTAGATGTGGGCGAATGTTTGGCGGTGGGCGATGTGCGCCCATATAAAGTCGATGTGCGCGTGATTGCTGCCACGAATGCAAATTTAATGACGCTGATTGAAACGGGTGCGTTTCGTTCGGATTTGTATTTTCGTTTGAACGTGGTGCCGTTGGAATTACCGCGTTTAGCGGATCGCAGCGAAGATATTGAATTGTTAATTGCCCATTTTTTTGCGTTATTTGAAAAAAATCACGGCACGCAATCGCCCAAATTTAGCAAAGCCAGTTTGAAAATTTTGAAACATTATAAGTGGGCGGGCAACATTCGAGAATTACGGAATTTGTGCGAACGGCTGAGTATCTTGTTTTCAAATCAAGTAATTGAACCTGAACATTTGCCGTTGGAATTTCAAAATGAAACGAATCGTGCGGAATTCCCGAATTTTGTGTTGCCCAGCACGGGAATTAAATTGGATACGCTTGAAGCGAATTTAATTCATCAAGCACTCGACCGCACACAAGGTAATCGCAGTAAATCTGCGAAATTATTGGGAATTACCCGCGACACCTTGCTTTATCGAATGCAAAAACACGGCTTTTTTACGTCGCAATAAAAAGTATAACTTGGCAGTTCGGCAACAATATTCATTTTTGATTTACAAATGTTTAAATTTTCCAAATTCTATCCCAGTCCCGCCACAAAAAAGCCCACTCTCCCGTTTAACACCAAAGAACGGGCTTTTTCACATCACATCAAGCAAAGCAGGTCAAACAACCCACTTTAAAAATGCTCGTCAATAATATTTTGAAGAATCTCTTTCGCCTTAGCTTTGAAAGCATCCTCATTTTTAGGGTCGAGGAAATTGCAATTATCCAATTCCCAATACTTATTTACAACTGTGAATCCAGAAGTATATTGAGCCTTGAAATAACATTGATTTCCAATTTTGTACAATGAAACCGCTTTATCATCACCAAAATCTTTCTTAGATTTCAATCTGTCAATTATGGATTGAGTTGCCATGCTGTTCATTTCTTTCATATAAATTATTCCTTAAAAAATAGAAAGTGCTGAATTGCCTTTTCATTATTTTCAAAAAAGCCCACTCTCCAGTTCAACACCAAAGAGCGGGCTTTCTGTGTCACATCTCATGCAACTTCTGCCAAATACCAAAACATTCCAGCAATCCCAATTCCAATAACCAAAATCGCTAAAGTAGCCATCATAATTCCCCTATTTCTTTTGTTTTTTGATGTAATTTGCGAGCGATAATAAGTCCTACAAAAATAAATATCAACATGAAAAAAGCACTTGACCAAAACAAGGTACCAATCTCACCTCGTTGAAATAGTGTGCCTAACGCTCCAGCCGTCGCAATCATAAATGCACTTAGCAAACTTAAAAGTGTTCGCAAAGTATTCAACGTTTCTTTTACTTCGTCAATCTTCGCCATAACGCTCCTTTCATTTCAAAAAAGCCCACTCTCCCGTTCAACACCAAAGCGCGGGCTTTTTCACAATTAACTGTGTGAAACATGATGCGCTTCGTCCCAATGTGATTGTGCTTTCTTCCAAGGTTTGAACGCTAACAACAACGCAATTCCACCCCACAAAGCCACAAGCCCCATTCCCAATAACGCTGCAAATTCAAAAGTCATATTCATTCCTCGTCTTCAATAGACATCAATAAATGCGCTGTCGTTTGACAAACTATCCACCAAACAAATGCCGCCAATAAAACCGTTGGGCTATTGTTTGAGTAACCCATAAAACCTAAACCCACACCGCCAAAATTCGACACTTTCTTCAATTCTTCAGCAATCGACTTTCTAACATCTTTGTTAAACTTTAATTTCATAATTTCTCCTTAATTCACAAAACTAAATTCTATCACAGCCCCACCACAAAAAAGCCCACTCTTCAATTCAACACCAAAGCGCGGGCTTTTTCATTCCACATCAAGCCGCCATCACAGAATCATGCACATTATGATTATGCGAAACGTGTTTCTTAACGTGCGTTTCTTTTCGCACAACTTGTAATTTTTTCGGATGGTGAATAATTATCCCTTCCACTTCTTCACCCGAAGCATGGGCAATCGCTTGTTTTAACCCTTCACAAATTCTTTCAAATGCGTCGTCTTTCATTTTTTCTTCTCCAATGCAGTAGTCACTAAAACAGCAACTAATTTTGCCAGATTGTTACGTTCTTCAGCTGTCAAATTATCACGTTCATTTTTTGCAAAAAGTGTCACCAAGTACAACGGTAATTGTTCGTTATAAAAATAATAAATCACTCTCACACCACCACTTTTTCCACGTCCACCTTTGCCCCAACGTAATTTTCTTACGCTACCAGTGCCTTGCATAATATCACCGGCTTTAGGATTTTTAGCTAAAAAATTGATGATGTCTTGGCGTTCTTCAGTGGATAAATGCTTTTCAGCAAAAGAAATATAACTTGGCAGTTCAGCAACAGTATTCATTTTTATTTTCAAGTGTTTAAATTTGCCAAATTCTACCACAGCCTCACCACAAAAAAGCCCACTCTCCCGTTCAACACCAAAGTGCAGGCTTTTGGCAAAAAATAGTAAAATGCGAATTAAGAGCTAAATAAAAAGCCAGTTCAAATCAGTAAAATAGC
>JBAXMT010000269.1:0-3285 GCA_037134135.1 Methylococcaceae bacterium
GACAATTAGCCAGTGTTAAATTGGATAAAGTATTTGAAGATAAATGTTCAGCCAAAAATGTTGACCGACCTCAACTCAAGGAATGTCTTGAATGGTTACGCGAAGGTGATACCTTACACGTTCATTCTATTGACCGATTGGCACGGGATTTATTTGATTTGCAATCATTGATAAGTCAGTTGATGATTAAACGAGTGGTGGTAAAGTTCCATAAAGAAAATTTAATTTTTGAACCCGATAGTTCCAATGCCCTGAATCAGTTAATGTTACACATGATGGGTGCGTTCGCTCAATTTGAACGGGAACTCATTAAGGAACGTCAACGGGAAGGAATTGCCGCTGCTCAAGCTAAAGGAGTTCGGTTTGGTGCAAAACGTAAATTGACAGAGGAACAAATCACTGAGATTAAAGTTCGATTAGCGGGTCACTGTGACAAGTCTGCATTGGCACGCGAGTTTTGTATTTCACGACCTACACTGTATGGATTGATGAAAGTTTAAATATCCAAATAGAACATCTAGGTTTATAAAAATAATTTTCAATCTTAATTTATCGTAAAATGACGAAACGAAAAACACTTATTTATAGGTAACGATTATGATGACCATTACATTTAATGATGAGGTGTCTTCTATTCTTAGTACAATAGCAAGACAATCCAACGTCCAACCAGAGAAATTGTTGTCCGACTGGATTATAAAAATAGCCAAAGCAAACAATTACGTCAATTCAATTCCAACAGAAACCGATAATCTGGAAGCATTTAAATTATTTACAACCATTGCTCAAAGTGACCAATTTACACTTGATGCAGCTTATAAAGCATTTTTAGATTAAATGGTTAAAGTTACTGCCGCATTAAAAACGTTACTTAAACAATCAGGCATCTGTGTTGATGAGTTTTGCAATCAATTTATAAAGTGGAAAAATGCAGGTGAATACAGCAGTTATTACTTCGGCAAAGATTCTGCTTATGTTGCACCAACCGTTGATGGTGAGAAATATAAACTCCGTCATGTTCATTTAGTCCCATTGATTGACCAAAAACAATTGGCAGTATGGAACAAGAAGTGGCAATTTGGAGGACGCAAAACCAGTGATCGTGTTTTGATTTATGTTGAAGATAATCGCAATAACTTTTTGCTGATTTTCATTCTGTCAGAACCAGATGCTCATAAAATTGCACAAATGAAAGAACTAAAACATGAGCAGTTGATGAAACGATTTGCCTCAGTTTCAGAACAATTTATGTTCGATGGTACTATTTTGGCTTAGAATCTGTTTTAAATGTTGCCACCTTTTTTTGTGACGCAAATTTTAACCCGCTTTGAGCGGTTCACGTTTTCAAGCCTCTAGCAAGTCTTTGACTGAATCGTATGTGAAATGCAATAACAACATCTAAACCATTTTATTAAATTTATGGACACAAAAATGTCAAAATCAGAAGCGATTCTTTACCATTTAGCGAACCGTTATTTGCGCCAATTATTACCCGAAGATTCATTAAAAGAATTGCAGTGCAATTTTGAAGAAGCTGAACAACTTTTGAAAAGTAACGCGGAGTTGGGGAATTGGAGTCAGCGCGTAATGTGGTTATCTCAATTGGGACGGCGTATTAGTGAAGGATACCAATACCCAAACAGATGCTTTTTCTGCCATATTATCAACCGCAATACTTGGAAATCTACAAGTCGAAATTAAATATCAAGGCGATAACACGCCGTTTCCGTTTAATGTATTTGGTTTAATCAAGCGAGATGCGTCGTTATTAGTTGTTGGTTGTAAGAAACAAAGCACAGATCCATTTGTATTAGCCGTTCATAAAATGCTTGATGTTAAACTCATAAATGAGCCAGCAAAACAGCCTAACGACGAATTTGATCTTAAAAGTTTCTGGAAAACATCCTTAAATTTTCAAAAAAAAGGGGAATACATTGATTTGAAAATTGAACTTAAAAAAGATCTTTATCTTTACATTGCTGGGTGTACTTTTGAAGCCAAAGAAACCAAAATTACCAAAGCAGAAGAGTATCACCACGAAGGAAAGTATTTTTTATTAGAGCTGACTGGAATTTTGGATACAGAGCGATTGCGACAATGGATAAAAGGGTTTGCGGATAAAGCACAAGTTTTAAAACCCAATTATTTACGGCAAGAAATGGAGAAAGCGCGATTAGATTTACACACAAACTTAATGAATAAGGTTGAATTTAAACGTTGTTTGGATCGTGAAATTGAACGCTGTCAAAGAAAAAAACAAGCCAGTTTCGCTTTGTTAGTTATGGATTTAGATCATTTCGGATTAGTCAATACCAATCATGGTCACGATTTCGGTGATAAAGTTTTATTAGCGGTTGCGGATTGCATTCGTGGATATGATGGCGCAGCGAGATATGGCGGCGAAGAATTCTGTGTTTTATTGCCTGATACAAATGAAAGCAACGGATTGGAAATTGCAGAAAGAATTCGTAAAAAGATTTCAGAATTAGAATTCGACCATAAAAAATGGAACTGTAAAAAAAATAACAACGAGTATCGGTTTGGGAATTTATCCTGATTCTTTAAAGCCTGAAGAGCTGAGCAACAACGATATTGCCAAATTAGGAGAAACGCTCTTTACAAATACAGATGCCGCTCTTTATCAATCAAAAAATTCGGGACGTAATCGGGTTTCTATTGTGTCAGATAATTTGCCGAGTTAAAGACGGTAAATCTTATTTTCTGAAGCGGTTTGATAATAACCGCTTCAGTTCAATAAACTATTGGAAGTTTTCGGTGGTTCAAAAAGTTCTTTTACAAATCCAACTACAGTGTCAAGCATACAATCACCGACATCATAGTGATCGTATATACCACCGAACATATCGTATGCACATGAATAAAATGAATCAAATTGTTCAGTGGTTAAATCAGGGTACTCTGCAAACAAATCTTTGTACCATTCTCTAAAAACGTTTTTGTTGGCATCAACTTGTTTCCAATCGAATCGTTCACGTTCAGGAAACATAACTTTGTATTCTTTAAATGGTTTCATATTTGAATTTAGGGTTCCTTCTCCAAAATATCAAAAACTGGAGGTTGAACAGGTAACAAAAACTCATCTTTATCCAAGTCAAACGGTACAACCCAAAGTGTTAATTTTGGAGTTCTGTCTTCATTAAATTCAAATGGTTCTAAGCACTTAGAAAATTCATCTGTTTTAGGATAAATCAATGCCATTTGTCCTTGACCATTTAAATGCGAATTAAGAGCTAAATAAAAAGCCAGTTCAAATCAGTAAAATAG
>JBAXMT010000270.1:0-3274 GCA_037134135.1 Methylococcaceae bacterium
CGCGATTGCGTCGCACGTTGCAAAATCAGGTGATACGGTTTTACTTTCGCCTGCTTGCGCGAGTTTAGATCAATACAAAAATTATCAAGATAGAGGCAATCAATTTGCCGCCGCGATTGAGGCGTTACCCGCGTGAAACGCCGCGATAAACCAGTCCCTTTTAGATTCAAATTGCATACTGACACGGCATTGACGTGTGTGAGTTTTAGTTTGTTGTTGATTGGTTTTGTAATGGTGTCGTCGGCATCGTTGCATTTGGGCGCGAAAATGAACGACGACCTGTTTTATTATCCGACGCGGCAGTTTTTTCACATGATTTTTGGCTTGATTGCCGCGACATTTGTGGCGTATCGCCCGATGCACTTTTGGAAGGAATACGGCGGCAAAGCGTTTTTATTCAGCGCGGCGTTGTTGATTGTGGTGTTAATTCCAAGTTTAGGCGTAAAAGTGAACGGTAGTACACGCTGGTTAAATATCCCAGGATTTAGGATTCAAGTTTCTGAAATTGTGAAATTTTTTACTGTGATTTTTATGGCACATTACGTCACCAAAAATCAAAAAGACGTTCAAGAATCTTCAACTGCGTTGTTAAAACCATTAGGAATTTTTGCCGTTGTTAGTTTCTTATTATTGCTTGAGCCTGATTTTGGTTCGGCGGTGGTAATGTTAATGATTGTAATGGGAATTATGTTTTTAGCTGGCGCACGACTTGTACAATTTGGCGCATTACTTTCAGTAGTTGGCACGTTAGCCGCGATGCTTGTATATTTTTCACCATATCGCTGGCAACGTGTCACCAGTTTTTTAGACCCTTGGGCTGACCCGTTAAAAACAGGTTTTCAGCTCGTACAAGCGTTAATTTCTTTTGGACGTGGCGAATGGTTTGGCGTTGGATTGGGAAATGGTTTGCAAAAATTATTTTATTTGCCCGAAGCGCATACGGATTTTTTATTTTCAGTTGTAGCGGAAGAATTAGGCTTGGTCGGTGTGGTGACAATCATTGGATTATTCACGGCTTTCGTGTGGAAAGCCTTTGCAATCGGTGTTGCCGCAGAAAAAATTGGCGAACGTTTTTCAGCCTTTGTTGCTTACGGTTTGGGAATTTGGTTTGGTTTTCAAGCATTTGTAAATATGGGCGTGAATATGGGCTTGTTGCCAACGAAAGGGCTAACGTTGCCGCTGATGAGTTACGGCGGCGGTAGTATGATGATTATGTGTTGCGCGGTAGCGTTGTTGTTCCGCATTCATCACGAAGTCACCGAATATAACGCAAATTTACCAAAAGGTTATTGGCATGACTAAACGTATCCTAATTATGGCAGGCGGAACAGGCGGACATATTTTTCCTGCACTTGCGGTCGCGCAATTTTTGCAAACGCAAGGCTGGCAAGTTTCGTGGCTCGGCACAAAAGCAGGTTTAGAAAGTCGCGTGATTCCTGCAAATGGAATTGAAATTGACTGGCTTTCGGTTTCGGGTGTGCGAGGCAAAGGAATTTTTAGCAAAGTTAGCGCAATTTTTAAATTGGTAAAATCCTGTGCTGAAGCGCGAAAAATTTTGAAGCAGCGCAAACCTGATGTGGTTTTAGGAATGGGCGGATTTGTTGCCGCACCTGGTGGTTTAATGGCGCGGATGTTAAAAATTCCGCTGATTATTCATGAACAAAATCGCGTTGTTGGCACAACAAATCGTTTGCTTGCAAAAATTGCTACGAAAGTGTTGCAAGGTTTCCCGAATAGTTTTGCGCCGAAGTTTGAGGCGATTTGTACAGGGAATCCTTTGCGAAAAAGTTTTGTTGATTCCATAAAACAAACCAATTCAGCACAAAACGAAACATTAAAAATTTTAATCGTTGGTGGAAGTCAAGGCGCGAAAGCCTTAAATGAAACTGTACCGAATGCGATTGCGTTACTAAAAAATGCAGTGCAATTTCGTCATCAAACAGGCGCAGCAATGCAAAACGAAGTTGCTGAAACCTATAAAAAACTAAATTTAAATGCTGAAGTCAGCGCATTTATTGAAGATATGGCGGCGGCGTATTCGTGGGCAGATTTGATTATTTGCCGTGCTGGTGCAATGACAGTTAGCGAAGTTGCCGCAATGGTCATTCCCGCTATTTTCATTCCGCTACCGAATGCGATTGATGACCATCAAACTGCAAACGCACGTTATTTAACCGAAGCTGGCGCGGCGATTTTGCTCAAACAAAGTGATTTAACGGCTGAAAATTTAGCGCAACAAATTGAAAAACTTTGTGAAAATTTACCGCAACGTCGCGCCATTGCTCAAACATTAGCTTATTTAAACGCAACCGAAACCGTTGCTAAATTTTGTATCACGGAGGCGAAAGCATGAATTTCCCAAACAGTCCTTTAGGCGCGGTGCAGCGCATTCATTTTGTCGGAATCGGCGGCACAGGCATGAGCGGTATCGCCGAAGTGTTGCTGAATTTGGGTTATGCAATTTCAGGCTCGGACATCAAAGAAAGCGCGACCACTGAACGGCTCACGAATTTAGGCATCAGCGTCACCATCGGGCATCAACGTGAAAATATCACGCAAGTTGATGTGGTGGTGGTTTCGAGTGCAATCAACCGCAAAAATCCCGAAGTGGACGAGGCTTATCAACAAAGGATTCCTGTGATTCCACGCGCTGAAATGTTGGCAGAATTGATGCGGTTTCGTTTCGGAATTGCCGTGGCGGGAACGCATGGCAAAACCACTACCACCAGTTTAACGGCGAGTTTGCTTGCCGAAGGTGGTTTAGATCCGACGTTTGTGATTGGCGGACGTTTGAACAGTGCAGGCACAAATGCTCAATTAGGTGCGGGACATTATTTGGTTGCCGAAGCAGACGAAAGCGATGCGTCGTTTTTGTATTTACAGCCGATGATTGCGATTGTGACCAACATCGACCATGACCACATGGAAACGTATGAAAATAGTTATTCGCGTTTGAAAGAAACGTTTGTTGAATTTTTACATCATTTACCTTTTTACGGGTTAGCGGTTTTGTGTTTGGACGATGAAGGCGTGCGTGAAATTTTGCCGTCGTTGTCAAAGCCGATGGTGACTTACGGCGTGCATGAAGACGCTGATTTTCGCCCCATCAACATTAGTCAAGAAGGTATGCACACGCATTTTACCGTGCAACGTCGTGGTGATTACGCGCCGCTCGAAGTCACGTTAAATATGCCAGGTTGGCACAATATGTTGAACGCGCTGGCGGCGATTGCAGTGGCGACAAAATTAGCGGTTGACGATGCCGCGATTCAAC